>DASXEX010000059.1:0-12984 GCA_036489905.1 Saccharimonadales bacterium (SeqCode) | reverse complement strand
GAAGGTGGTATTAACTCCCAACTCAGAACCAAGCTCAGACTACACAGAGGCATGAGCGAAGAACACCAAAGACGGCTGGTTGAGTGGTATCTTTACAGCCGAATAGAAAGCCCAAAACCAACACGAAAGTTCCTATAACTTTAATATAATGAACGTATGGAAAAGGAAGTTCGCTGGCGTGCAATCGAGAAAGCAGCGTGGGAAGTAGGCCGTGCCGCGGCTGCTTTAGCAGTCAGCTACGCCATGCTCCATGCTACACCACAGAGCGCGGAGCAACCACCGGCGCCACCGGCAGCTTCTGCCACTCCCTTTGGTACTGGCCATTCCAAGAGCAACGAACCAGTCACCACGCCACTCAATGTGGGCGATATAGAGGCAAAGTACTTTTCTCAGACTCCGCCCACCGTCGTTGATCACAATCACAACTCCGTTTCCAACACTAACCTGGTGATACAGGGTGATACGACAGGATGCGCCGGCTAGTAGGAGCTGAACTCTTTCCACTTCACACGGCCAGCAACAACAGCTAAATCCAAGCACGTCATTCGAATGGTGAACTGCTGGATGGCACTGTCCTTATTCTCAATTTTAAGCTACGGAGGCGATTATCAGCCAGACGTTGAGGCCGGTTAAGATACCGGCAATGGCAAACATCGTTACTTTTGCGCCAGTGCTATTGGCGAATACACCCATTCGTTTTTTGCTGTTGGTTTGTATAACGAGTGGAACGACCGCAAACGGCAGCTGCATGCTCAAGATTACCTGGCTGAAAATAAGCAGGCTGGCGAGTCCGGAGCTGCCTCGGAGCAGCACGATGGTAGCCGCTGGAACAATTGCCAATACTCTAGTGATCAAACGCCTGAGCCATGGCCTGATCCGAACTTGCAAGAAGCCTTCGAGAATAATCTGCCCGGCCAGTGTGGCCGTGATGGTCGAGTTCTGACCGGAAGCCAGCAGCGCCACGCCAAAGAGCGTACCAGCGACACCGACTCCCAACAGCGGCACCAGTAATTTATAGGCCGAGTTAATGTTAGCAACGTCTTGATGGCCGCTGAAATGGAACGTAGCGGCCGCCACGATCAGGATGGCGGCGTTGACCAGGAAAGCAATGGTCAATGCTCCCGTCGAGTCTATGGTCGCAAACTTGATGGCCTCCCGCTTACCGGTATCCGTTCGCGGATGGGCGCGGGTTTGCACCACCGACGAGTGCAAATAGAGATTATGCGGCATGACGGTTGCGCCGATGATGCCGACGGCGATAAATAACAGATCTCGATTGGTGAAAAGCTGAGTTGTTGGCAAGAATCCTTTAAGCAGCGGTGCCAGCGCAGGCGCTGAAAAGATAATCTCCAACCCGAAACACAATACGACGGTGCCTATCAGGCCGATTACCAAGGCTTCAAGATAGCGAAAGCCAACCCGTTGTAACGCTAAGAGCAACAGCACATCAAGGGCGGTTACGATAACGCCTATCGGCAACGGGACATGGAACAAGAGTTGCAAACCGATGGCCGTACCGATAACTTCTGCCAGATCACAGGCAATGATCATGACCTCGGCCATTAACCAGAGAAAGACGTTGAAAGCTTTCGGGAACGTGTCGTGGCAAATTTGCGCCAAGTCCCGCCCAGTTACAATGCCGAGCTTGATTGCCAAGTGCTGCAAAAACATGGCAAAGACACTCGATATCAGCACCACGAACAGCAATAAGTAGCCGTACTTCGCCCCACCGGCAAGATCGGTTGCCCAGTTGCCGGGATCCATATAGCCGACAGCTACTAAGTAGCCGGGCCCGGAAAAGGCTAGAAGTTTTTTGAAAAACGAAGCCGAGCTATCCGGGACGGTAATCGAGCGGTGTACTTCGCCGAGACTTCGTAATGCGCTCATCTGCTGTATCGCCCCTCGTAACCAAATTCGCCGCCCGCCGCCCTAAGACAGACGCAAGACCAGTATTAGTATGGCCAGACCGAACATGCCGCCGTAGACGGCAATCACTTCTTTGCCGCTTGGAGCGTAGTTGTCCTGAACATCGGTGTATTGTCTGGTTCTCATGATCTATTCCTCATCGCTTAAGCAATCGCCGGGGCGATTTTTCCTAAATTAAACCCAACAACGATCTCTTTCGTACCATCGACTTTTTCAATGATAGTCGTCGGCGCGATCGTTCGACCCGTCGCAGACAAGACTTCTTGCATGGCGTTCGGCGTCTCTTCCATATTTATAGTCGTATAGTTTGCACCTTTCGCATCAAGGAATTTCTTGACCAGCTCGCAGTACGGGCAAGCCGTTCTGGTGTAGACAGTAATCGTCGACATTATGCATCCTTCTTTTTTTTCGCAGTATTGTTGCCCGCATTCACCTCATAGCTGGTATTGGTAGCTTCAAAGAAGTTTACGAGTTCAAATGTGTCGTTGGCGGTCGCCATCCATTTGGCGGGGTTACTAACTTTGTAGTGAGTGCCAAAACCAAGTTCTTCGAGCCGGCGATCAGCCAGAT
Organism: Saccharimonadales bacterium (SeqCode); assembly: GCA_036489905.1. Taxonomy (GTDB): domain Bacteria; phylum Patescibacteriota; class Saccharimonadia; order Saccharimonadales; family UBA4665; genus JAICLK01. The sequence continues at coordinate 10,488 of DASXEX010000059.1, read as the reverse complement.
ATTTCACGTATTGGTTAATGTAGTCGGCATTTAGACCCAAGATACCGTTTGGCAGCAAGTCTTTGTTGTACTGCTCTTCCATCTCAACGCCATCAAGAATCATTTGCTTGATTTCATCGGCAAATTCAGCTGTTTGCAGATCCTCGTTTTCTTCCAGCACTGTCAAAATCAGGTTGATACCAAACTTGAGGTGCAGGCTTTCATCGCGAACGACCCAGTCGATTAGACTAGCAAAGTTGCGCAGCAGATTACGCTGCCGGAAGTTCAAAGCCACCATGAAGCCGCTGTAGAACCAGATACCTTCAAGAATAATATTGTAGGCGATCAGATTACGGATAAAATCTTTCTTGCCTTCGGTCGTCGTAATGTCGAGCGCGTCCTCGGTCATGCGCTTAATGAACTTCGTCTCAAACGCTTCCTTGCGAGCCATCGACGGCGTTTCGACGTGCGCTTCGTAGGCCACCGTGCGGTCGATCGGGAATGTTTCCAGCACGTACTCAAAGGCCATGCAGTGATTGGCTTCTTCCCACATTTGCTTGGCAAGGTAGAGGTGACACTCCGCGGCATTGACGTAAGGGTATACACCGAATGCCAGCGCTTTATTCACGAGCAATTCATTTGGGTTAAAGTAGCTCATCAGGAACGTAATGGCGTGACGCTCCTCGTCGCTCATTTTTTTCCAGTCCGCAAGGTCTTGGCCGAGCTGAATTTCATTCGGAAACCAGGTGTTTGCCACTGCTTGGTTGTAGAGATCCATGGCCCAATCGTAGTGAACTGGTTTGAGCAGTAAACCATCTTGTATGCCGGTTCCAAGTATTTTTGTCATAATGCCTCCTACTGACAGCCCTCGCAGCCCAACTCATCCATCGGATCTGCGTCTATGTTTATAGAATTGTTAGTCTGTGATGATCTTTTGCCTTGGGCCTCAGCGACTTTCAAAGCAATTTCGTTTAATTTGGCGATCATATCCGCGTCCGAGTCGCCGGCGCTGACGGTCTGCGCGCCTGCCATAATATCGTCGACTTTTTGTGAATTTTGTCCCATTATTTTTCTCCTTCCTTACACTTTCGCAAAACCAAACCCGACCTTTTTAGAACCCAGTCCGGCGGCTTTATTTACTTTGATCGTGCTTTGTTCGGCTTGGTGCCGCGGTTTAACGTGGAGGTAGTAGGTGGTCTTTAGGCCTTTTTTCCAGGCCGTGCTGTAGATTTCCATATATTCTTCGGGGTCGCGGGTTTCCAGGTACATGTTGCGGCTGATGGCTTGGTCGACCCATTTCTGCGCCCGAGCGGCAACCTCAATGAACGCATACGGGCTGAGCTGGAAGCTGGTTTTGTAAATGTCTTTAAGTTTTTGCGGGATAGCCGGAATGTCGGTAAGGTCGCCCTGCAAACGCAGCACATCTTCTTTTACTTCGTCCCATAGACCCAGTTTTTTCAGGTCGTTTACTAGGTTTACATTTACCTCCAAAAACTTGCCGTTGAGGGTAGCGCGGCTGAATATCTGACTGAACTGCGGATCGATGCCTGGTGTGGTGCCGGATACGTGCGCATTGTTGGCGGTCGGGGCGATCGCCATGAGTGTGGCGTTGCGCATGCCTTTTCTGACTTTGACTCGCAATGCTTCCCAGTCCAGCTTGTGCGTCCGGCTGACCGTTACCTTGACCTTGCGATCTTTTTCTAACGTATCGAGCGTATCAATGGGCAATATTCCTTTGCTCCAGCCGCTGCCCTTAAAGTTGGGGTAACTGCCACGCTCTGCCGCCAAATCGGCGCTGGTGTCGATGGCGTGGTAACTGATGAACTCTAGCAACTGATCGATGAGCGCATAAGCGTCCTCGGATTCATAGCTGTAGCCCAATTTTTCAATCACATCGGAAAAGCCCATTACGCCCAGGCCAACTGCCCGGTTTTGCAAGTTGGAATTCATAGCTTGCGGGATGGGCGTACTGGTCAGGCTACATAAATTATCCAGCTGTCGTACCGAGCTGCGGACGGCACGCTCCAAACGGCTCCAGTCCCAGGTTTTGTCGGCACGCAGGTGTACGGACAAGTTAACGCTCGACAGGTTGCATACTGCCGTGTTGTCCTTGTCTTGGGGCAGGGTGATTTCGGTGCACAGGTTAGAGTGATGAATAGTGCCGGTATTGTTGTTGAGGGCGCGGACATTAATAGTATCTTTCCAGGTCAGCCATGGGTGGCTCGTTGCCTGCAATATTGTCAGAATTTGCCGGAATTGTTCACGGGCAGGAATTTTACCGAAGTCGCGCAGCTCACCGGCCTGCGCTTTTTTGACATACTCGGCGTAGCGGGCACTAAACTCGTGGCCGTAGAGTTCGATCAAGTCAGGTGTTTCGGCCGGGTCGAATAAATACCAATCCTGATCTTTCTCAACCCGCTTCATAAATTCATCACTTAAATACACGGCAGTATTAGCGATACGGGTACGTAGGTATGGATCGCCTGAATTCTGTTTGAGGTCTAAAAATTGCGGAAAGTTTAGGTGCCAGTTTTCCATAAAAATGGCAGCTGCACCTTGTTTTTTACCTTTGCGACTAACGGCAAACAATGCGGTATCGAGCATTTTAATGAATGGGATTGGTCCCGTGCTCTCGGTGTTGGTTGTCTTGACTGGACTGCCTGCTGCCCGCAGCTTAGTGACACCAATACCTATGCCGCCGGTGCCCTTAGCAATCCACATAGTGTCGCGAATACCGCGGGCAATTGCTTCCATGTCGTCTTCTATGTCGAACAGAAAGCAGTTGCTCAGCTGGGGGAATGAACCTCCGGCATTGATGCGCGTACTCCCGGCCGGGTTGGCGTCCAGTTTTGAGATCTGCTCATAGAAGTCTAGTGCGATCTTGGTCGGATTCTTTTCGCACAAGCTAAGACCCATGGCAATGCGCATTGCCGTGTACTGCGGTACTTCGATAGGATTGCCGTTGTTTCTGCGTAAGCTGTAGCGGTTACGCCGGGTGACCACACCTAAGTACCGCATTAAATTGTCCCGCTCCGGATCAAGTGCCGCGGCCAGCTTTTTGTGATCGAATACTTCAGGGTCGACCATGCGGGCGTCCAAGAGGCCATCTTTGATACCCTGCTTCAGGTAGGGCAGGAAGTGCTTAACATGCAGCTTTCTGAGGTCTTCGTTGGTTTTGTAATCACCCAGAACGTTTTTATAATCGTTTTTGAGCTGGAGCCGGGCGGCGATGGTGTCAAAGTCCGGATCGTCTTTGATGTTCTGCAGCGTTGCCTGAATAACTGCCTCGTCAAGTTGTTCGGTCGTAATGCCATCAAAGAGCGTCAGCTGCACTTCAGTCGCGATCTGCGCCACTTTGGCAACTTGGTCAGGCAGTCCCTCGCTGGCTTTCACCAGTGCCAAATTAATTTTGTTAGCATCAAACGGCTCACGCGAGCCATCGCGCTTAACGACGTGGATGTCATCCATGAATTACCCTCCTATTTTTGTGCATCCCTCTACCTCACATAGACGGACACGTTGCTTGGTGTTTTGGTTTAAAGAACCGCCCGAGGCGGATTAAGCGATTTTTGCTTGTGGGTACAACCTACCGGCGCCAATTTCTTGCTCGAGAACTTTTAGGTAACAGGCGATCCGACTTTACGGCCGGCACAGCCGTGAATTTTACCACATCGCCCCTATAAACCGAGATCTGATCCTCAGTACCTGGTTGGCGTTTGATGTGAGTGCACCCATATCTAGCGCTTACTTTTGAGTATACAACGCTACTCATATGCAGTGTCAATATCATAAACGTAATAGAATTTACCACAGGCCGCCATTCCTGGTCAAGTTACAAAACGTTTGACAAGCTTGGAGCGCTTTTGCTAAACTATAGGCACTTTACTGGCGTTGCGAGAGCGCTCGAGTGAGACAAAAACATTAACAAAAAATAAAAAACAAACGGCGGCGATTTTTGATTTGAGCAAAAAATTCCGCTGGGAGGACAAAAATGCCCATCAAAATAAAATTTCTGGAGTCCAAGCCGATGCGCGTGGCGGTGAAGGTGCACCGCCCGGCCTGGCAGCAGTTTCTAAGCTATTAGACTAGCCCTCGTGAGCTTGCCATTCCGGTTTCAAGAGGCCTGGCTTCTAGCAGATTGAATTTTACTGCTTGCTTTGCGGCGCAGTGCTAGCATTTGTGCTGCTGGTGGCCGAAGCTGAAGTACTCGCGGTGCTGATCGGCTTTGGCGTAAAGCCCTTTTGCTTGATCGCGGCATTGATGAGCTTGGTGAAGCTTGCGATGGATTCAGTCGGGTGGATCTGTTTGCCGCCGATGAAAAACGCCGGCGTGCCCGTGACGTTCAGTTTGCTACCCGCAGTGACATCGGCATTGATAAGGTTGTTTACCTTGTCGCTGGCGTAATCCTGCTTAAACTGCGCGACGTTCAGGCCGAGCTGGCCGGCATATTGTACGAAATCTGCTTCAGGATCTGAGGCGGTGTCCCACGTTGAAGCATTGTCATTGTAGTAAAGCGTGCCTTGATCGTACAAAAGGTCGTGCATTTGCCAGAATTTGCCTTGCAGCCCGGCGGCCTCGGCAGCTCGTGCACCGGCAAAGGCGTTCGGGTGCAGCTGCGTGAGCGGGAAGTTACGGAACTGGAACGAGATTTGCTTGCTGTACTCTGCAACGACTTGCTTCACGATAGGATAATATTGCGTGCAGTAAATACACTGGAAGTCGCCGTATTCGACGAGTTTAACACCGGTCGTGCTCGTGCCTTCGACGTGATTTGTCGGCGGCGTGTTGCTGGTTGGCGCGCCCGCTTTTCTGTCCGAAATCCAGATGGCGCCGACCACGATCACGGCGATGACTCCCAGAATTGCCCAAAATCGTTTGTCCATTAAGTTTGCTCCTTTGCTGCTTGATTATACAATGAACGGCCGCGACTTTGAAATTCTGGCGGTAAATCGTAAGATTAAGGCATGTTCATTTTTATAATCGCGCTGCTGCTGATTGCGTTGGCGCTCATGACGATTGCGCTCAAAAAGACGTATTTGCAGTTGCCGGTGAAAGAACTTAAGCGCCGGGCGCGAGCGGGTGATGCGACGGCCAAAACGCTATACCGCGCGGCAGCGTATGGTGTGAGTCTGCAGGTATGTTTGTGGGTGATTATCGTCGTGGCGTTTGCGGCGAGCTTCGTACTTTTGGATCAGGTGGCGCCGTGGCCGCTGGCGTTTGTGGTGACGTTAGTCGTAATTGGCTACGGTTTTGTGTGGCTGCCGTCAGGGCGCGTGACCGATTTTGGCGTCAGCCTTGCCGCATGGGCAACGCCGGCCGTGGCGTGGCTGCTCCAATATTTGCACCCGCTGCTCGATGCTTGCGTAAAGTTTGCGCAAAATCACCGAATTGCGGCCGTACACACGCGCTTGTACGAGCGCGAGGATTTGCTCGTTTTGCTTGAGCAGCAGAAAAACCAAGCCGACAGCCGTTTCTCGGCGGAAGAACTTGAGCTGCTCACCCACGCCCTGACGTTCGGCCAAAAGACGACAGGCGAGGTCATGGTGCCGCGCCGCGAAGTCCGGCTCGTGTCAGAAGGCGATGCCATCGGCCCGATGCTCATGCAAGATTTGCACGCCAGCGGCCATTCACGCTTCCCGGTCTATAAAGACAAAGAAGATAACATCGTCGGCACCTTGCACCTGCGCGACCTCGTCAGCCTGAAGCACACCGGCCACGTGCGCGACATCATGGAATCGGCCGTTTTCTACGTCCACGAAGAATATCCGCTCGAGCAAGTTCTGCACGCGTTCCTGAAAACCAAGCATCATCTGTTTATTGTCATCAACAAGTTCGAGGAATTTGTCGGCATTATCGCCATCGAAGACATCCTCGAGCAAATCCTCGGCGCCCAAATCGTCGACGTGTTCGATGCCTACGACGACATCCGTGCTGTCGCCGCCGACCACGCCCGTCATGATCATCACAAGCGCATCAAAGACGGCGAAGAACTGCGCGGGACAAAAACCCAAGAGTCAAAATCTGAAAGTCAACCAGTCAACGGGGAAACCCCAAAAGCGTAAGCTTTTGCATGATTCCCCCCCAATGCTACCATACGCAGGTAGCAAGATGTAGGAGGTATGGTATGGCAAGCATGCCAGACGGACTGGGGCTGGAAGACGCACTAGCGCGACAGGAACTGCGGATTCGTGATGCCGGTAGTGTGCTAGCTAGACTCGGCAAAAATACCTTACGTCTAGACGCCCAGGTAAGACGAGTCGCAAGCCATCCTAGACTGTTGCGATTACGTCACATGGGCTACGGGGATATGCAAGCCTCAAAGGTGGGTGGTTTGATTGTCATGCAGCCCTTGGTTGCAGAGACTTTCGGTGACCCCGAGAGTGGCTTGGTGGGGCGTACTGGTTTTAGCTGCATTGCCCAGGCCGTCGCTTATCCGCGCTCAACTCAATTAACCCTGGAGCGCTGTACTATCGGTAGGGGCGCAGCTACCCCAACGGCGGGAGCAGATTATATTATTGACGTGTCTCATCCGAACGGCCGCAAGCACGGGATAGAACAGGTAAGGGTTGCGGTTGGCGGCGAAGCTCTCGAGGCACATAGACGCCAGGCTCCCGCAGGTCAGGAAGAGGGTTTAGGGGACTACGCAATTCCACTTCTAGATTACTTATACCACGTCTACGAACCGGCTTTAGGTATCGTGAACGCAGCACTTGCCGATCTCGGGGTCGAAGTGTAGCCTGTTCAGTGCTACAGTGCTAGAATAGCAACAATGAGTTTTGGCACGCGGCAATCGAATATGAATCTGGGGTCGGCACGCGGCAGCCGGTGCTGCTAGTTTGTGCGACCGACCGACGTAGCCGAGACCAAAATTTTAACGAGGAAATTATGATGCGAACTTTGAGTAAAGATCTGAAAACACATGCCGGCGAGAAAGTTACAATCGAAGGCTGGCTGCACAAAAAGCGGCTGCTTGGCGGCCTGACTTTCATCAACGTACGAGATCGCGGCGGCCTGACGCAAGTCGTAATTAAAGACAAAGACGAAGTTGAAAAGTTGCGCGGCTTGCAAAGCGGCACGGTTTTGCGCGTCGAAGGCACGGTCACTGAAGAGCCGCGTGCGCCCGGCGGCGTGGAATTGCACGACGCCAAACTCGAAGTCATGGTGCCGGTCACTGAAGAGCCGCCAATCGAAATCGACAAGCCGCAGAGCCACAAGCCGGACAATCTTGATACACTATTCGACCATCGCGTGTTGGGCCTGAGAAATTTGCAAGAATCCACTATTTTCCGAATCCGCGCCGAGCTGCTGCGCTACATCCGCGAATTTTTGTACAAGAACGACTTCGTGGAAATCAACACGCCGAAGCTAGTTGCCGGCGCGGCCGAGGGCGGCGCGGAAGTTTTCAAACTTGATTATTTTGGCAAGGAAGCTACGCTCGCCCAAAGCCCGCAGCTGTACAAGCAAATCATGGTCGGCGTGTTCGAGCGCGTGTTCGAAATCGCGCCGGCGTTCCGCGCCGAATTGTCGGCCACGACCCGTCACGTATCCGAAGTGACGATGCTTGACATCGAAATGGGTTTCATCAAAGACCACAACGACGTACTAAACATGCTCCAGGATTTAGTCTATGACGTGCTGACGCGAGTTTACAAAGAGCACGGCGAAGAATTGAAGAGTTTGCACGCGCCGGAGTTGATTCTGAAGCCGGAATTCCCGCGCTATTCCATGGCCGAAATCCACGAAATGTTCACCAAAGAAACGGGCAAAGACACGACAAAAGAACTCGACCTGACGCCGGAAGAAGAAAAATGGATTTGCGAATACGCCAAGAAAAATGATGGCTGCGAAGCCGTCTTCGCCACTAGCCTACCGATAGAAAAAATGAAGTTCTACCACATGGCGGGCGATGACGGCAAAACTGCGCGATCGGCCGACCTGCTATTCCGCGGCGTGGAAGTTTCGACCGTGCCGCAGCGCGAACACCGCCACGAAAACCTGGTCGCACAAATGGAAAAGGCTGGCGTCGACCCGAACTCACCCGGATTTTCGCACTTCGTCACCGCTTTCAAACACGGCCTACCACCGCACGGCGGCTGCGGTTTCGGCATCGACCGCCTGACCGAAAAAGTCATCGGCCTCGCCAACATTAAAGAAGCCATATTGTTCCCCCGCGACATCAACCGTTTAGCGCCATAAGACGTTCGTAAAACATTGACAAACGTTTTACGTTTTGGTATGTTGAACGTATGAACACAAGTACTGTTTCGTCCAAATATCAGATTGTCATCCCAAAGGAGCTTCGCAAAAAGTTTCAGATTAAACCCGGCCAGAAAATCAGACTTGAGCAAAACAAGAAGGGTGAGCTGGTTATCAACACAAAATCGCCCATTGACGAATACTACGGCATGTTCGCGGGGAGCAACATCTGGGGTAAAGATCCGGTCAAAACTATCCGCAAAATGCGCGACGAGTGGGATGACTAATGAGCCTTGTGGCCGTCGATGCCAATGTGTTGATCTACTTTGTCGAACGTCACCCGGAATTCGGTGAGCCGGCACAAGCACTATTGCAGGCAGTGGCGCGCGGGGAGCAATCGGCGGTCGGCTCAGAGCTGCTTTATCTGGAAGTGCTTGCTCATTCAGGCTTGAGCAGCGAAGCGGACGTAAAAAAGACACGGGAGTTCATCGAGCGTTCCGGCATAAAGCTGCAGGCGATCGACAAATTTGTGCTGCTTGATGCCGCCCGTTTGCGCCGGCAATTTACGAGTCTCAAATCGCCGGACGCCATTCATCTGGCGACGGCGCTTAAGGCCGGCGCAACGCATTTTGTCAGCAACGACCGCAAGCTGCTGAAGCAAAAAATCCCCGGAATCAAACTCATCGGCCTAGCCAACATCAAAGAAGCAATCCGCTTCTCCCGTGACATCAATCGATTAGCCCCGTAACTTATGGTATAATCTGGTATAATCGCAAGTATGAAAAAGCGTAGCTACACAGTTATTTACGAAGAAGATCCGGATGGCGAGTTGGAAGAGGATTTGGCATTGGATTAGGAAGCCGTGAGTTGGGCGTAAATAAATGGCGCAGGCGATGCCGGTGGCTAGTTCGATGAACGTCAATAGAACCACCCAAGAGTTGTAACGCAACTTCGCGCACAGCCAAGCCTGCCGAACACAACTGGTCGCAGTGCGCGCGATTCCATAATTCTATTTTACATCGCGTCTGCAAGAAAATTTACAGGCAGACGGCAGCTTCGCGTTATACTATACAAAATAAAGTAAGCAATTGGGGGATAATACGCAAACACGCAAACTCGGCGATTTGGAAGTTTCGGCAATCGGCCTCGGCTGCATGGGGATGAGTGATTTTTATGGCGGCCGCGACGAACAAAAAGCCGTCGACACGATCAATTACGCACTTGACCACGGCGTGAATTTTCTCGACACAGCCGATATGTACGGGCCGTTTACAAACGAAAAATTGGTTGGCAAAGCGATTAAAAACCGGCGCGATGCAGTTGCCTTGGCCACGAAATTCGGCAACGAAGTGGACGATGACGGCAATCGGACGGGCAAAGTCAACGGCCATCCGGATTATGTCCGCAAGTGCATCGATCGCAGCCTGCAACGCCTTGGCGTTGACCACATTGATTTATATTATCAGCACCGCGTTGATCCGGCTGTGCCAATCGAAGAAACGATTCAAGCGATGGCGGATTTGGTCAAAGAAGGCAAAGTTCGTTACATCGGCATGAGCGAAGCTGCGCCGGCCACGATTCGCCGTGCTGCCAAGGTGCACAAAATCACGGCCTTGCAAACCGAATACAGTTTGTGGACGCGCGATCCGGAAGGCGAAATCCTCGACACGGTGCGCGAGCTTGGCATCGGCTTCGTGGCATATAGCCCGCTCGGCCGCGGCTTTTTGACGGCGCGCTGGAAAACGCCCGAGGATATTCCGGCAGACGATTGGCGACGTAAACAGCCACGATTTCAAGGTAAAAATTTTTACGCCAACCTTAAGCTGGTCGAAAAAGTCGACGAAATCGCTAAAGAAAAAGGCGTCAAGCCTGGCCAGCTGGCGCTCGCTTGGGTGCTGGCGCAAGGCGATGACATTGTCCCAATTCCCGGCACCAAACACGTGGAATATTTGCAGGAAAATATCGCGGCCGTTGACATCAAACTTTCAGACGAAGATCTAAAACGCCTCGACGAAGCCGCCCCGCGCGGTGCCGCCGCCGGCAACCGTTACCCCGACATGTCCACCGTCAATCGGTAAGCTTAGTCTCGTCCATCTCTCGTGTTCCTGTACGATGGTAAACGTGAAGACAGTTCTGCTTGTGCCTGGTTTTAAAGGAGTGCGTAGTTCGGGCGCCCACTCGCAGCCCTCAAGCGTGACACCCACACTACCACCCTCAGCTTTTGAAGCGTGACATTTTGTCGCTTTTATGACTGCTTCCTATACTCCACTAACGCTTCCTGCGGTGTCTTGTAACCGAGTACTGCCATGTACC
>DASXEX010000054.1:0-9076 GCA_036489905.1 Saccharimonadales bacterium (SeqCode) | reverse complement strand
CCAGATGAAGCAATGGCTCTAAAACGAGCCATTGCCCGTCCGTTAAGTCAGATGGATAGTGGTGTTTGTATTCTTTTGTTTGTTTTGCCATACAGTTCTCCTTGGAGACAGTATAGCATTAGAGGGATTTTGTCAGGGTCTGAGAATAGTTACGCTTTGGCAAAGATGCCGTATCATTCAATCCTAATGAAATTTTAACGCCCGTCCTTGCATGTACTTGTCGAGTTCTGCGTGCTAGGCTGAATATATGGACTTAGTATTTGCATCCGCAATTCGCTAGCAGATTCTGTTAGCGCACGTCGGTCTGATAATAGTTCTTATCTTGACTGTAGGCGCGTTGAAGCTGTGTTTTACGCGCAAGAAGAAAAGTTGATTCGAGTAAATAATTTAGTGTATGGGCACAAGCATCCATATATTTTGATAGAGTTAGGCGGCACTTATGGATAAAATAAACAGCGCAAGAAAAAGCATCACGTCCGTTCTGGAAGTAGAGGACCTATGCGTTAGCTACGGCTCCAAACAGGCGGTAGATAACGTGTCGTTTTCTATCGGGAAAGGCGAAATCTTTGGCTTGCTGGGGCCAAACGGTGCGGGTAAGACAAGCACGCTCAGCGCTATTGAGGGACTTGTAAAGCCTCGTTCGGGCAGCTTGCAGCTCGACGGCATAGATATGCGTAAGCATGCTGCTGAGGTGAAGGCCAATATGGGCGTTCAGCTGCAGTCAACGAGCTTTCAGTTCGAGCTAACGATCAACCAACTCATTAGGTTGTACGCAGGATTGTACAGCGTTCAGCTCAGCAGTAGCGATATACGCGATTTATTACAGGTCATTGGGCTGGAGAATGAGTCGGGCAGACGCTTCAAGCAATTGTCCGGTGGTCAGCAGCAGCGCGTGTCGCTACTGATCGCGAATATCCACCATCCAACGCTTTTGCTACTCGATGAACCAACCTCTGGCCTTGACCCGCAGTCGCGCAGACAACTTTGGGATACCATTGAGCAAAATCGGCGGGATGGCGGCAGTATCCTTTTGACGACACATTCCATGGAAGAAGCCCAAGCGGTGTGTGACCGCGTAGCTATCATTGACCACGGCAAAGTCATTACAGTCGATACACCAAAAGGCTTGATTGAAAAACATAAGAATGACCCGCGTGTCCGCAAGGTCGCCCGGGGCAAAGTAACCTTAGAAGACGTCTTTATTGGACTGACGGGGAGTGCAATTCGTGAATAATACACCAAAACCACTACATTATCTACGCGTACTACTGCAAGCGGATTTCGTCGTGCTGCTTAGAAGTAAACGCGCAATCATCGTCAGCATCCTGCTGCCACTTTACATTCTGTTTATTTCCAAAAGCAGCAAAGCACAGTCTAAGCTCGGCGGTTCCCACTTCTTGGTTATCTTAGCTATCACGCTAGGACTCTTATCTTTGGCGCTTATGGGTTATGCGCTAAACGTAGCGCGCGACCGCGAGCGAGGCGTATTCCAACGCTTGCGTGTCACACCCGTGCCAACCTGGGTCATTATGATGAGTCGCTTGCTGGTTCAAGTAGCTATAGGTGAAATTATTACAGTCGCGGTACTCATAGTTGGTAGCCGCATGGATCACATTAGCTTGAGTGTGGGCGAATATCTCTCGACCTTATTAGTAACGTTACTTGAAGCCGCTGTGTTCTTGTCGGTTGGCCAGGCGCTGGTCGGATTGGTAAAGTCGGCTGCTACGGTTTATGCTGTCGGAAGTCTTTTATATGTTGTACTTTTTATGTCTGGCTTTCTCGGTATTAGCGGTGCGCTTGGCAGTACTTTCCAGACGTTTGCATACTGGACTCCCGTCGGCACAATCACAGCAATCTTCCAGAGTGTTTTACACCAAGCGGCATGGAACGGCCATACGACGCTGAGCCTTTTAGCTTGTTTTGGTTATATTGCGGTATGCGGATTCATCGGAATCAAATGGTTCCAATGGGAAGCACGATAGTTACCTCTTGTTGGTTAATAAAGCCCCTAAGTTTTTCAGCAATCCAGCCGATAATCTCATAGTGTTCATAAAAAAATCCCCGCCAATGTCGGGCAGGGATTTTTTGGTAAGGCCGTTATTTTTTGTCGGTCGGCAGCGACATGAACCGATCGGTCGCTTCGCTGAGTAGCCTAAGCCCCCAGCCGAGCAGCGTCACGGTTACGCCGCAGGCCGCCAAAAATATAGCCCACCCGACAGGTGAGCTCCATCCCCAGACGTCCATAGACGATCCTCCTTATGGTTATTGGTAATTTTACAATAACCCCGATTGCGCGATTTGACAATAGGAGATTTATTGGCGTATTAGTATTGCTCAAAGGTAGGTTTGGGGCGCACCACTCTTAAGAAGCTTTTGCTTAAAAAAGGAAATACGCTAGAATGAAGATATGCGGCCAAAACATGACAAAGTAAGCGGGTATATTTAGGTGGCGCAGCTGCCAACTCCGGGCGGCGACAGCGGCACTTGGGGCACGATTCTTAACACTTTCCTGAAGGTTTCGCACAACGCAAGCGGAGAGTTGAAACCTGCGAGCGTGGCGGCGGCTGCGCCGGTGAAGTCGGTTGCCGGCAGGACAGGCGTCGTTACCCTGCAGGAAAGCGACGTGGCAAACCTCACGACCGATCTCGCCGCAAAGGCGGTTGACGCGAACGTAGTACATAATTCAGGCAATGAAGCCGTCGCGGGCGTAAAGACGTTTAGTACCGGCGTCATGGTGCCGACGCCGGTTGGCAGCAACGACGCTGCGACAAAATCCTATGTGGACACGCATAGCGGCGCAGGCGGTTCTTCGTCGCTTGCCGGCGACAGTGATGTTGATATTACCGCTCCTGCAAATGGCCAAATGCTGGCGTACAACGCCGGTACATGGCAAAACCAAGCGGCGATTACAAGCGTTGCCGGCAGAACAGGCGACATCACGCTTGCCGAAAGCGACATCACTAATCTTACAACCGATTTGGCGGCGGCTGAACAAGTCAGCAATAAGGGCGTGGCCAACGGCTACGCGCCGCTCGACGCAAATAGCGAAGTGCCGGTCATCAATTTGCCGTATCATATTACCGTGAGCGATACTGCGCCGTCGAGTCCGCAGGATGGCGACATTTGGTTTGACACGAGCGGTTCATAATGAGGTATATGGTTGTCCATCGAACGTATAGTTTTAAGTGTGGCATGCGGCCAGCCAGCTGTTTGTTGCGATCCGAGGTGAGGGCGTAATGGCGGCGATTAACACACAAGTGGTCACGACCGGAGCCGGCAGCACCACGCTCAATGTTCCGGCGCAACCGGTTGTGGTCGGCGACCTGATCATGATTTGGTGCGCCGTCGGTTTTCCCAGCATAACGTGGATCGCCAGCGGCTTTACGGCGGTGCCAGCCTCGTCTAACAATTCCACAGGTCAGCACTCTTCTTGTCAGCTGCTGTACCGGACAGCGGATTCGACCGACGTTTCGCTGTGGCAGTCGACCGGTTCGTATACGGTAACCATTTCCACGTTTCATGCGTGGGATGCGGTAATTATCATTAGCGGCCAGGCAGATCCGGCATTGTCCGGACTAGCCAATTCCGGAAGCCTGCAGTCCAGCTCCACTTCACTAACCGCGAATAGCATCACGACTTCGCAGAGCGGTGACGTGTTGGTTTGGCTTGGCGTCGCTATGTGCGCCAGCGGCAGCACGCCGCTGCCCATCACCGTGCCGGCCGGCTACACGCAACTCGGAATTCAGCTCAACAGCAGCGGCGTTGGCACGGCCAACACGGGCATGACAATCGCCACCGCAAACCAGTCATCGCCTGGCGCGACCGGTGCAGTGAGCGGTTCGATATCAGCTGCGCAAGGTACCGGCGGATTGCTGATTGGCGTCCAGCCGGCCACGCAGCCGGTAGCGCAACCAGGATCGGTGGTGCAATCTGCTGCAGGAGCGCCAACCCAAACTGCTTTCACGGTGGTTTCGAAGCTCAGCAATGCTACCTCACTGCGGCTGAAGGTGGCCACCGATGCAGCCTTGACACAAAACGTCACGTGGGTTTCCGCGCAGACGCCGGACGGCTTGAACTACGTCCGGCACGTTGTCACGGGGCTGTCAGCCGGCACGCAATATTATTATCAGCTGGCCGATACGCCGAGCGGCGGCAGCGAAACGCTCATTGGCAGCGTGGGCAAGGCCAAGACGCTCCCATCGGCCGGCACGCCGCAGAACTTCCGGGTCGCGCTCGTTTCATGCATTACGCAAGCGACGACTGATCCGGCGGCGATAAACGACTGGACGGCCTGGAACGCCGACTTGAACGTTTTCACCGGCGATTTCGATTATTCCGGCACGAAGTCCACGGACCTGTCGACACAGGTCGGAGTATACGAAACACAGATCGCCAATTCCGTCGGCTTGAATGCGCTGATTGCAAACGCGTGGGGCTATTACTGCCGCAGCGACCACGAAGCCGGCCCGGACAACGGCGACAGCGACAATACATACACGGCCACGAACATAGCCGCATACCAACAAGTGTTTCCATACGGTGCGTTGGGTGACTCCGAGTCGCCGCCGCATGGCTTGTATCAGACTTGGGTGGCCGGGCGCGTGCGATTTATCATGATTGATATCCGCAACATCGACCGTTCGCCAGGATCGAACACTGATGACGCATCCAAAACAATGCTTGGCGCCACGCAAATGGCCTGGTTCAAGGCGCAACTCATCCAGCCCGAGCCGCTAAAGGTCATTGTGTCCGACGTTGCGTGGATGGGCGCGCCGTCCATCACGAACGGCCCGGACAAATGGTGGTCGTACAGCACCGAGCGGCAAGCGATAATTAGCTATATCGCCGCCAATACCGCACAAGTCCAGAACGTCATGCTCTGGCACGGCGATAGCCACTGCGTCGGCGTTGCCACTCCGGCCCAGAATACCTGGGGCGGCTTTCCGGTTTATTGCGCCGCGCCCATGCACAACACCGGCGGCGGCCGCGACCTTACGACATTTAGCGCGTATTACGACAACGACGGCGGTGATTGCCGGCAATACGGCCGCATCACCTTTACCGACGATGGCACCACCATAACCTCGACATTCTCCGGCTGGGACGCCACAAACCAAGTCGAGCAGGTGAGTCAAACCGACACATTCAACGCGCCAAGCAGCCCGACTGGCAAAGGCCGGGCGTGGAACGAAGCCACCCAAACCTGGCAAACCTTTACGCCCAAAATCTATGAAGGCGGCACGCCCGTAACCGCCGAAACCAAAATCTGGGACGAAACATCCGGCACCTGGAAAATCACCAGCCCATAAAAGCGTCCGCAGTAGGCGAAACCACGAACAGTCTTGTATAATTGAGTTGTCTTCCTAAAGGATCAAAACTGCAATCCAAGGAGCCAAAGGCGACTGAATGCAATTTTAGAGGAGCAGCATAGCAGCAGGTCGAAGCTTTTGCCGCGAGCGGCAAAACGAGACGTATGCGTAAGCTTCGACAAGGCGCGTTGGCCGAGGAGTTAGGCAAGGGTCTGCAAAACCCTGTACACCAGTGCGAATCTGGTACGCGCCTCCAAATTGATCCATTTGATAGCATGGTTAAGGAATGTGACACCACCAGCGTTGGTGTGATTGTGCGCGATTCGGAAGGGCGATTCGCCCTGCTCAAGCGAGCGTGTTTTCCTATCGGCATTGCGCCGGCCGCTGGACATATCGACGAACACGGTTCGCCCGAACAGGCTGCCCGCGAGGAAGTACACGAAGAGTTGGGAATTATGCTCGGCGATTTGAGAAAGACGACAATTTATGAGCGCCGCGTCGAAAACGCATGCCGGCGCCCAGGCGGTGATCACCATACCTGGTATATTTACGAAGCGACCGCCGCCGATTCGACGCTCAAACCGGATACCGAAGAAACGAAAGGCGCAAATTGGTACGACGGCGAGCAGCTCCATAAATTGGCCGCACGAACCAGGCGTTCCACGCGGGCGAAGTTTCGGAAGAAGACTGGGCGGCAAACCCGGGGCTTGAGGAAGTTTGGCTGCCGTTCATGGAAGAACTGGGCCACGTATCATTAGAACAAAAAACGGAGGAGCCATGAAGTCGGTCGTCGTCTGCGGACCGAAAAAATACAAGGACGAAATCGCGGCGTTCTGTCACGAACTGGCAAAACTCGGCGTGCTCGTGTTCGAACCGTCGTTCAAGGAACCGATTCCGGAAAGCGCGCTCATTCATTCCGAATATGTCACGAGCAAAATATTCAAAGGCTTGACGCTCGAACATTTCGACCGGATCCGCAAAAGCGAAGTCTGTTTCGTGTACAACAAAGACGATTACGCCGGCATAAGCGTTACGCTTGAAATGGCGTATGCCACCGCGCTCGGCGAACCAATCTTTGCCCTCACGCCCAAAACCGGCGACCCTTGCCGCGACGTCCTTATCGACAAAGTAGTTAAATCGCCCAAATCCCTTGCGGCTTTGTTATAATAACGGCATCCGAGCACGGGCGAGTGGCGGAATTGGTATACGCGGCGGACTTAAAATCCGCTGGCTGAATAAGCCTTGTGGGTTCAAGTCCCACCTCGCCCACCAATATGAACTTAGAGTACGGCATGGCTCAGTCTTATCACACTAAAAAGCTGACTATTGTGCCATCTTTGGCAGAACCTGTCGGCGGATTATGGCGCGATCTGCAAGCAAAATATACAAGGACGGGCAATTTTTATGTGGCTTCGCCGCTTTCGAGCACGCCTTTGCCGGTATACGAATGGATAGTTGCCAATGCTGCGACCTTTGTGAACTGGAACAAAACACGATTTGTATTAATGGACGAGCAGGTTGAAGGCGACCGACCGCCGTTTAGCTACATCGCTACAACCGACCAGGCAAGCTACGAACGATTTGCCAAAGAAAAACTTCTGCGCCCACTGGCACGGAAAGTAAGCCTGGCCAAAGAAGCCATCCTCAAGCCAGACCTGAACGATCCGGCAGACTTTAACCCGACAATCGACTTGTTGGTGCTGGCGCTTGGCGTAAAGGGAAATTACGCAAATGTTATGCCTGGCACGCCGATTAATACGGGCTGGCATGTCGCGCATCTTATTCCAGGATTTCGGCAAGCTCACACGCGAAAAGGCAGTAATTCGTATGAGGGTGCAAGATTTCGTGAGTTTGGTATGTCACTCGGCTCGCAGCAAGTGTTACGCGCTAAACATGTTGCGGTAATCATTAGCGGTAAGGCTAAACGTCCGCTTGTCGAACAGCTGCTGGCGTATGATACGTTTGACCCCGTGTTCCCACTTTCAATCGTTCACCACCCCGAAGTTATACGCCGGGTGAGGTTTTATGTAACTGAAGATGTCTTTGCCTGAAAAGGATATCCTTGCTTGAGTAAAGGTATGAAAAAGCAAAGCGTGGGAATTTTTCTATATGTAAGAATTCGGGCGGGGCGTGTAAGTGTTGCCCGAGCAGATTTGTGACATTGCTAACACAAAAATCGTGAGAAGATTCACTGACCGGAGCGGCCGTACCCGCCTACAATAACAAAGGCTGGAGTGAGCGGGTCAACGAATTGTTTATAACAAGGGCCGATGCATCACTCCGGTTTATATTTTATAGGGCAAGGAGGTGATGTATGGACTTGAGTAGCAAAAAAGTGGCCGTGCTGGTGGATAATTATTTTGAGCAAGCCGAGTTTGAGGCACCAATCGATGCCCTTAAAAAAGCGGGCGCGAGGGTGACGATTATCACCACGAACGCCGACAAAAACTTAACCGGTCTGCACCATATCGACAAAGGCGATGCATTCACGGCCGATTTGCTTTTGGACGACGCGAACGCCGACGATTACGACGCGCTCGTGCTTCCCGGCGGTGCTATCAACGCCGACGCTTTGCGCATGGTCGACAAGGCCAAAACTTGGGTCAAAGATTTCCTGGCGGTCGGCAAGCCGCTGGCAGTAATTTGCCATGCACCGTGGGTGCTCGTGTCGGCAGGGATGGTCAATGGACGCAAACTTACCAGTTACCACACGATTCAGGACGACATTCGCAACGCTGGCGGCGATTGGGCCGATGAGCAGGTGGTTATTGACCGCACCCTCATTACCAGCCGCCAACCCGATGATCTGCCCGCCTTCAGCGAAGCGCTAATTTCCATGCTCGCCAATAGGTAAAGTTTAAAAGTTAAAGAAGGAGAAAATCATGGCCAGAAAATACGATCCCAAAGCCCAAAAAGAAGTAGAAAAAACCATGCATGAGCACAGGCATGAAGGCAAGTTCAAAAGCCAGAAACAGGCCGTGGCCGTAGGCCTGAGCAAAGCCCGCCAAAAGGGCGAGAAAGTTCCAAAGAAATAATTTTTCTTAGGTCGCGCAGTTTGCCATCCGCAGGTTTCTTAAGCTATCCTTAGAATATGGAGAACCGTCATGGCCGATCAGCAGAATAACAGGCAGCCCACGCCGCAAATCTCGCCGCCGGTAGAAGAGCCGGAGCAAAAAGCTGCGACGCCTGAAGAGTCCAAGCAGGAACTGCAGGAAGCCATCAAAGGTTCGAACCAAGTCCTGGCAACGGCTACGACAACTTTGACTCTTTTTTCCGACACGCTGACCGTCGATCGCGCCAAGCTGACGGTCACCAAACGCACCTTTTTCGGCACGGCCGAAGTCATGAGCATCCGCATTGAAGACGTACTCAATGTCACGGCCACAGTCGGCCCAATTCTCGGTTCAGTCAAAATTGTCAGCCGCGTGCTGAACACCGAAAAACCGTACACCGTCGGCCGTTTTTGGCGCAAGGATGCACTGCGCCTCAAGCGCGTGACCCAAGGCTACATCATCGCCCTGCAGCGAAAAATCGACTGCAGCTCACTGCCGACAAAAGAACTCGCCGCCATGCTCGACAAACTCGGCGAAGACGACCACGTCGTGTAGGTGCTAAAAGTCAGTGCGGCCGTATTAGCTCAAAATAAACAGTACCCGAAAGGTTTACTCTAATAGCTTAAGTTTCCTCTGAATTGCTTCTTGTAATTGAAGTGGGTTCAGACTGTCGTAAATGGATTGTAGCAAAGCTTTCTGCTCAGTACTAACTTT
>DASXEX010000052.1:0-15091 GCA_036489905.1 Saccharimonadales bacterium (SeqCode) | reverse complement strand
CCAGATGAAGCAATGGCTCTAAAACGAGCCATTGCCCGTCCGTTAAGTCAGATGGATAGTGGTGTTTGTATTCTTTTGTTTGTTTTGCCATACAGTTCTCCTTGGAGACAGTATAGCATTAGAGGGATTTTGTCAGGGTCTTAGTGCTCCTGTGTTTGAGGTCAGATGCAGCGCTTCGAACCGCGGCTGGACCGGGGCAATGATTTCACTTTTGGGCGAGCTAAGCTTGATAACGTGCCGCAAAATTTTGCGCAAACTGATGAAGCTCACGTCGACAGCCACAATGCCCGGCCGCAGAAATATATACTACGCCGTCTTTTCCCTCATTAATAGGTACGGCCTCTACGCTAGTTTAACATAACTCTCCGCCTGGCTCCGCGTCGCCACCAACCCGCACACCACCAGTGCCTGATCAAGCCACAGCTTTTCGGCCATGCCTACTCCTTCACGCGTTCGCGGTAGGCGCCGGTTGTGGTGTCGACCGAGATGACGTCGCCTTGTTTGACGAAAGCCGGAACTTTTACGTGGATGCCGGTTTCGAGTTCCGCGTCTTTCAAAACAGAAGTGCTCGTGTCGCCTTTGACGACATCCTCGGCGTAGACAACTCTCAGCGGCACATTTTTGGGCAGGTCGACGTTTATCGGGCGGCCGTCGAAAAATTGCAGCGTCACTTTATCGCCTTCTTTTAAATAGCCCGCACCGTCGCCGACCAAATCGCTCGAAACTTCAAATTGCTCAAACGTTTCTTCGTTCATGAAATGGAAGGTCACGCCGTCATTGTACAAATATTGCACGCTTTGGTTCGTCACGTCTGCGCTGTCGATCTGCTCGTTTCCCTTGAAAGTCTTTTCCAAAACCTTGCCGTCGAGCAAACTTTTGATCCGCACATTCACAATCGACCCGCCGCGTCCCACGACTTTCTGCCCGTACTCAACCACGCGATACGGCACGCCGCCCTTCTGAAAAATCGTCCCTTTTTTGAGATCGGTAATGCTCAAAGCCATCCGCAAAACTCCTAGTTATTAGCCACGAATGGCAGCATCGCGAGGTGGCGGGCGCGTTTGATAGCTTTAGCTAATTGCCGTTGCTGCGACTCGGTCAAGCCGGTCTTTTTGCGCGTTTCAATCTGCCCATATTGATTCACGTAGCTTTGCAACGTCTTGAAATCTTTGTAGTCAAAATAGGCTACGTCTGTTCTGTGCTTAAAAATCTTTGCCATAAAAACTAATTCCTTTCTGCTTATTGTTGGGAAAAGAGCAGGACTGGTTTCGCGTTAGCGAAATGCGAATTTATTTCGCAAGGTCCGATGAGAAAAACCGTAGGTTTGTCTCATGCGCTAAAATGGGATGTCGTCGAGGTTGATCGGCTCGTCGCCAATGTCTTCGATGACGACATCGTCTTTTTTCTTGGTAGATGGCTTTGCCGAATTTGTTGAGCTTGAGCTCGACGCGCTCGCCTGAGCCGAACCGCCATTGTCACCGCCCGCGCCGCCGCCAACAAAGTTGAAGTCCTCGACAATCACCTCGACTTTGCTGCGCTTTTGTCCATCCTGTTCCCAGCTGCGTTGGTCGAGTCGGCCGCTCACCAAAATCGGGCGGCCTTTTTGCATGTATTGCGCTACGATTTCGCCGGTTTTGCCCCACGCCACGCAGTCAATGTAGCTAACGCTTTCTTGGTTCGTGCCGTCAGCACCGCGCCACGTGCGGTTGACCGCCAAGCCGAAATTGGTGACAGTTTGTCCGCTCGGAATAGTGCGCGTTTCGGGATCGCGCGTCAGGTTGCCCATCAAGATAACTTTGTTAAAACCTTTTGCCATTTAAATTTCCCTCTCAACTTGTACTTCTATTGTACCTTAGCTTCGGCTTTTTCGTCGCTTTCGTCCGATTTGACGTTGCGCTCGGCCGCACGTTTGGCTTTGACCGCGCGCTCGGCTTCGGCTTTGGCGAGCTTTTTGAGATCGGGCCGGACAATCAAAAAACGAATCACTTCGTCGGTGATGTTCAGCGTACTCTCGACTTTGCGCACCGCTTCCGCCGGCAATTCTACAGTGTAGAACACATACACGGCGTGCTCGTTTTTGCTGATTGGGTAGGCCAGCTTGCGTTTGCCCCAATTGTCCGTGTTTTTGATTTTGCCGCCGTTGTCCGTGAAGATTTTCTCCACGCGGCTGGCCGCCTTTTCCAGATCAATTTCCAAATCCGGATGATACAACACAGCGATTTCGTATTGATTCATCAATACTCCTTCCTTTGGTTAAAGCCTGCGTGCCTAAGAGCCGCAAGCTGAAGTTGATAGTAGATAAATTATAGCGTTTTTGACCAAAATTAGCAAACAGAAGGCGCCGGAAAACAATTGATGACTTCCGGCGCCGTTTTATTCTCCCTGTTTGTTTTAAGCTTATGGTAATGCAAAGTTCACCAAGCTGCAAATTTTATTCGAAGATCTACTCAGTGAGTGGTTCAATTATTCTGACAGGCTGTCCGGTCATGCGGTCGATAGTCATCCGTCCGTCAACAGTTGGAGCACGCAAGTGTGGTTTTGATCTGCGTTCTTCCGCATCAGGGACAGCCCTCAAGGGCCGCATCACCCACTCAACTGGATACGTAATACCCAGCGGAGAATGCCAATTGCGACCAATAGTTATGCTGTGTTGATCCAATGCGCCACCAAAGGCGTCTATACGAACACAATTGCCAGTAGCAGGATCAACCATCCACTCATGATCTAGGAAATAATGTCTGGGCGGCTCCCCGGTGCGTGTAGGTTTGGTCTGCACTACAATAGCTCCGCTGTCAAAATCCTCAGGACGAACGATTGCCTGGCGTACAAGATGACCGATATTTACGATGTCGCCTTCTGTCTTAAAAACTTCGGCTGGTACACTATCTTGATACAAAATCACTTCACTTGCTGCCTGGGGCACAGGTTCATGGTTCCTTTTCATATTCCTAACTCAGCATAAATCTTTAGACTTGTCAAATACCTCAACTTCGGCCGTTGTTTGAAGAAGCTGCCTTTAGGACTCGGAAAGCGGTTATTCGGCTACAGTTTCTTGCTCGGGCGTGGCGGCGGCTGCGCCAAAGACTTCGTCGACGCTGTGGACGAGCACGTCGCGCGGGCGCGAGCCATCGGCCGAGCCGACGATGCCTTGCTCTTCCATCATGTCGATGAGTTCAAGCGAGAAATTTATTTGAAGGGGTTAATTGTTTCAAGCTCTTCGATGGCCGCAAAATCTTTGGTGTTGTCGGTGGCGATAGTGCTGACGCCGTTTGTGAGCGCCGTGGCAGCCAGATAGGCGTCGAAGATTTTGTCGCCAGGCAACTTATACTTTCTGATTAGCTCAAGTGCAAGATAATATGTTGTGCGATCGGGCGTAATCACCCGACAAGCTTCGGCGATGCTCATGATGGCCCTGGTCGCTTCCGCGGGCGTCATCGGGCTGGAAAATTTGTGGTGCGTCAGCACGCGTAGCGACTCAAGGACATTTTGGTGCGCCAGAGCCAAATGACTCGCGTGCGCCTGGAGAAATACTTGTGCGGCTTTGTGCTTCGGGCTGGAGCTGTTCAGCGCATAGATGATTATATTCGAGTCTGCCAGGAATAATTTCGTACTCATGATGAGGCGCTAAACCTTGGGATAGTAGTCGGTTCGCCGAAGATTATCTAACGGCTTCCCCAAATCGTGAGTATAGAACACTATCTTGCGCGCTTTAGCATTCGCTTGGCTGCGCAAGTACTGTTCAAGCGCGCTGTTAAATACGGCCTGGAGCGTCGTGTCATTCTCTGCAGCCTGCTTTTCCGCTGCACGTTTAAGATTCGTATCGATACGCAGCGTAGTGCGTGTGAGCATCGTCATGTAGACATATTAGCATACGTATGTCACAGATCAAGTCCGAAGCTGCTTATTCGGCGAGCGGTTCTTCGTCGGGCGTGGCAGCGGTTGGCGAACCGAAGACTTCGTCGAGGCTGCTGACGAGCACCTCGCGCGGACGGGCGCCATCGGCCGGACCGACAATTCCTTGTTCTTCCATGGTTTCGATGAGTCGCGCGGCGCGGCCGTAGCCGATGCGCAAGCGGCGCTGCAGCAAGCTGGTGCTGGCTTTGCGGCCTTCGATAACGACGCGCACGGCGTCGCGCAGCATGTCATCGTCGGCGTCGTTCGCGCCGTAGTCGGCCACGATGCCGCCTTTGCCGTTCAGCTGCACCGGTTGGCTGACGACCTCGTCGTTGTATTGCGGCGGGCGCTGCATGCGGATAAAGTCGGTCACTTTGTTTGTTTCGTCATCGCCGATAAATGCGCCTTGCACGCGCTTCGGCTTCGGCATGTCAGCGGTTAATAGCAGCATGTCGCCCTGACCGAGCAATTTTTCAGCACCCATTTGATCGATAATCGTGCGTGAATCAACCTGGCTCGCGGTTGTAAACGCGATCCGCGCCGGCACGTTAGCTTTAATCAAACCGGTAATAACGTCGACGCTCGGCCGCTGCGTGGCCAGCACCAGATGAATGCCGACAGCACGAGCTTTTTGCGCAATCCGCACCACCAGCGCCTCGACGTCGCGCGCCGCTACCATCATCAAGTCGGCCAATTCGTCAATCACAATCACGATATACGGCATGCCTTCTTCTTTTTTCAGCAAATTATATTCGCCGATGTTGCGCTTGCTCACGTCGGCCAGCGCTTTGTAGCGGCGCTCCATTTCGGCCGTCGCCCACTTCAGCGCGCTGATGCACTTTTCCGGCTCGGTTATTACCGGTGTGAGCAAGTGCGGAATTTCGTCGTACGGTTTGAGTTCGACCTGCTTTGGATCGACCAGGATAAGCTTCAAATCCGACGGCGAGTTGCGATATAAAAGGCTCGTGAGAATAGTGTTAAGCATGACCGATTTACCCGAGCCGGTTTGGCCGGCGACAAGCAGGTGCGGCATACGGTCAAGGTCCGCCACAACCGGCGTGCCCGCGATGTCTTTGCCAATCACAAATCCGAGCGGGTGCGCGCCCAAATCACGCCACTGCGCGGCCTGGAAAATCGAGCTGATGCGCACCATCGCGGCCCGCACATTCGGCACCTCGACGCCCACCGCACGCTTGCCCGGAATCGGCGCTTCCATGCGGATGCTGTGCGCGGCCAAATCGAGCGCCAAATTACTCTCGAGCGCCGTCATTTTGGTCAATTTCACGCCGTTCGGCGGCTTCATCGTATACTGTGTCACGCGCGGGCCGACGTTCGCGCCTTCCATTTCCACATCAATGTTGAAGTTGCCGAAGGTGTCTTTGATCGCCTGCGCGTTGCCGTTCACGTCGCCCGGATCAGCCTTGTCCTGCTTTTGGTTAAGCAAGTCGAGCGATGGAAATTTCCAGTCGGGGTCACTCGCGGTCGTGAGCGCTTCGTGGTCTTCAGTCGGCGCCAGCTTTTGCGCCGTGTTTTTGAGTGAGCTGAGCCGCGGCTCTTTGCCGTGATGCTCGACCGGCACGCCTTCGTTCAGCTTGAAGCCTTCCGCACTAGCTTTGATTGTGGCAAGATCGGTGTCGCCTTCCCGTTCCCGCCTCTTGAAAAGTTTGCCCAAATGCAGCAGTACTTTCGGCGAAATGCCGAACGCGAAGAAAACCGCCAGCATCAAAAGCACCAAAAATGTCAGCGAGGCCGGAAATTTATCAAGTGCACTGAGCACCGCGCTGCCGAGCAACTGCCCCACGCTGCCGCCGTGACCGCCACTGTAGCCGCCAGAAACTTGCGGACTCGCGAACGCCGTAAACAACCACGCCGCGCTGAACGCCAGAACTGCCATCATACCGAGCCATCGGCTCTTTGAAATCCGATGCTCCTCGTCGACAAACGTGCAGGCACCCCAATACACAAACGCAACCGGCAACAAATACGCCGCGAGGCCAAGCAGCACGTAGCCGCCGTGAAACAGATTTTTCGGTAGCGGCCCGCCCGTGCCAAACCCGCCAAGCAGCAACAAAAGCGCCAGCACGATCAGCAAAACACCCCAAGCCATCGGCCAAAACACCGTGCGCTCAACCGTCGTTTCCGCAGCTTTCTTCGCCCTCGTTCGTGTTTGTTTTTTTTTCTTGGCCATAGGTTTTTATTATACCAGCTTACGCTCAAGCCGGATTATTACACCATAATCATAGCAAATTTTACAACTTTTGTCAAAACCGATATTCAATCCGGCTGGTCTTGGCCGAGCAGGCGGCTGCGCATTTCCTGGAAGCGGCGCTGTTGTTCCTCGGCGATTTCTTCGGCAGACTTGGTCTTGCTTTGGTGGACGGTTTTGGCCTCGACTTTGCCGCCGATGATGTTCACGACCGGAATGACGATCGGGCTGCGCTGAGTGTGCTCAAACAGGAAGTGTGTGACGTGGTCTTTGAGCTCGGCCTTGAACCGGTCGAGGTCAACGCGCTTGAAGCGCTGCTGCACCGCGCGGCGCAACTCCTGGCGCAGGCCATTCATGACTTCTTCGTTTTCGCGCATGTAGATAAAGCCGCGACTGATGATGTCGGGGCTGGTCAGCAAGCTGCCCGATTTCTTGTCGATGGTCAAAACAACTGCGACCAAGCCTTCTTCGGCCAGCAGCACGCGGTCCTTGACCACGACATTACTGACGATCGAGCCGGTTTGATCGACCAGTAAGCTGCCATGCGGCACTTCGCCGGCTGGCTCCCATTTGTCAGCCGTGAATAAGAAACTTTCACCGTTGCGTGCGCGGATGATATTTTGGCGCACCCAGCCTTCTTCCACCGCCATCTCTTCATAGTAGCGACGCTGTAGGCCGCCGGCGTAGATAGGAATGAAGAACTTAGGCCGCACAATGTGCAGCATCTCGCGGTATTCGTCGCGGTGAGCATGGCCGGAAACGTGCAGCGGCCCTACACCATCAACCTCGTGCGTCGGGTGACTGTAGCGGTGTGCGCCCAGCTCCACAATTTGGTTGGCAATGATTTCGTAGCGGACTTCGTTGCCGGGAATGGGCGTTGAGCTGACCACGACCGTATCACCCTCGTGCAACTTGATATACTTGTGATTGCCTTCGGCCATCCGCTGCAACGCCGCCCCCGGTTCGCCCTGGCCACCAGTACAAATAACAATTATCTGCTCGTCCGGCAAACTGGCAAGCGACTGCATGGGCATGACTGTACCTTTTGGCACTTTTAATATGCCCATGCGCACGGCAATTTCAGCATAGCTCATCATGCTTCGGCCATCCAGCGCGACTTTGCGGCCACTGGCAGCGGCACTGTTAATAATCATCTGCACGCGATTCATATTACTGGAAAAACACGCCACAAACACACGGCCCGGCGCGTGACCAATGACATCGTGGAAACTGTCCTGCAACGTGCTTTCAGTGGGAGTACGTCCGGGTACTGCCGTACTCATGCTGTCACTCATCAGCACCAATACGCCCTGGTCTCCGAGCTGCCTCAGCCGCCCCACATCGGTGGGTTTGTCGTCCAGGGGCTCCGGATCAAGCCGCCAATCTCCGGTATTAATGACCCGGCCGACTGGCGTATCGACGACCATGCAGCTCGACTCCGGCACCGAGTGCGTAATTCGCACCAACTCGACGAAAAATGCGCCGAGCTTCAGCCGTTCATGATTATCCATATTCATGGCGATAAGTTGCGGCGTAAATTCCAGCCCGGTTTCGGCCGAGGCATCTTCAAACGTTTTGGCCACGACGCCGAGCGTAAAGTTGGAGCCGTAAATCGGTGCCGGATACTTCGGCACGATATGTTTCAGTCCGCCAAGGTGGTCCAGATGCCCGTGGCTCACGACGTAGCCGCGGATTTTTTGCTTGATGGTCTCCAGATACGCCGGATCATTAATTGTGTAATTGATGCCGGGCAAATCCACCGACAAATCATTGCCGCAATCCAAGATGATCGCGTCGTTGTGCCACTCGATAACCTGCATGTTTTTCTCGCCGATGCCTGCTTGGCCGCCCAAAAACGTAATCTTGAGCTTTTGGAAATCGTCGGTAATAACGTTGGCGCGGCGCTGCTGCGGGTCGGCCGATCCGGTCGGCGCCGCCGCATACTGGCTGACAAATTTTTGCGCATCCATCTGCGAGCGTTTTTGGGCGCGCACTGCTTGGCCGAGCGAGGTATTCAAGCCTTGTGGCTTTGGTTGCCCATTTGGCTGGCCGTTACTTCTGCGCGGGCCGTTCTGTCTTGGTTTATTGTTATTATTTTGATTTGGTTGCATGATATTTATTCCTTTCCGAATGCTATCATTTTCTAGAATTTATTTGTCAATAAGTTTCAAAATCTCGGGGATCTTCGCAAAATCGTCGAGCAAAGTCTGGCGCATTGAGCCGTTATACAGCGCCGACGCCGGATGGTAGAGCGGCATGATGACCAGCTTGGCCGGCGTCTTGCCGCCAAACCGAATGCGAATGCGCTTCGGCTGGCCGTGGATTTTGCTGATTTGCAGATCCGGCAAGAAACAATTCGTGCTATGGCGACCAAGCGTCACCACGAGCTTCGGCTGAATTATTTCTAGCTGGGCCTGTAAACATGGCAGAAACGCCTGCTTTTCTTCGGGCAGCGGGTCGCGATTGTTTGGCGGCCGATATTTAACGATGTTGGAAATGTATACGTCTTTGCGTTTCAAGCCGACACTGTCCAACATTTCGTCCAAAAATTTCCCGGCCGCGCCGACGAACGGCAAGCCTTGCAAGTCCTCATTCTTGCCCGGCGCTTCGCCGATAAACACAATTTCCGCGTCCGGGTTGCCGTCGCCAAAAACCATATTTGTCGCCGTCTTTGCCAACTCTGGACAGACTTTATCGGCCACGATTTTGGCCTTAATCTCATCAAGTTTTTGCTGCTTCGTTGTGTCTGCCATAGTTTTAATTCTTTCTTTTTGGAAGCATCGCCCACAAACTTTTTGCCGTGGTGTGCGCCGCGTGGCCGAGTCGATTGAGGCCGAAGGCTACAAGTACGAACGTCATGCCGTATTGCTGCCAGCTGCCGGTGTCGAGCGAGCGCGAACCAATCAGGTACGCCACCGCGAACGACGCCAGCGCCAGCAGCAACGACCAATAATGCTGATTGTACCAGCGGTGGTTCTTCGGGGTTGGTTTAGCTTTTGCCATTTCCTTGATTTAGTTCGCGAGCCGCGGCTTTCATCGACAACTGAAGTCTGCCGCGGTCGTCGATGGCGACGAGTTTTACGGTGACTTTGTCGCCTTCTTTTACGACATCGCTCGGTTTGTTGACGCGTTCTTCGCTCATTTCGCTGACGTGCACGAGGCCGTCTTTGCCCGGCATGATTTGCACGAACGCACCGAAGTCGAGCACGCTCACCACCGGCGCATCTTTGTAAATTTTGCCGACTTCCGGCTCGGCCGTCAGCGACTGAATGTACTGGATCGCGCCATCGATCGAATGTTTGTCCGGGCTGGCGATAAACACGGTGCCGTCGTCCTTGATGTCGATTTCGGCGCCGGTTTCAGCGATGATTTTGTTGATCGTCTCGCCGCCTTTGCCGATGACTTCGCGGATTTTGTCCGGATTGATCTGGATGGATTCGACGCGCGGCGCATACGGGCTCATCTCTTTGCGCGGCTCGGGCAAGGTTGTCAGCATGTGCTTAAGGATTTCGGCGCGGCCATCACGACCCTGCAAAAGCGCCTGCTTCAAAATTTCGGGCGGCAGGCCGTGGACTTTCATGTCCATCTGCAGCGCGGTGATACCTTCGGTCGTGCCAGTGACTTTGAAGTCCATGTCGCCGGCAAAGTCTTCGGCGTCGGCAATGTCGCTCAAAATATACGGTTTGTCGCCGTCCATCATCAATCCCATCGCAATTCCCGAAACCGGGCGCTTCAAAGGCACACCGGCATCCATGAGCGCGAGGCAGCTGGAGCACGTCGCGGCCATCGATGTCGAGCCGTTCTGACTCATGATTTCAGTGACGCTGCGGATCGCGTACGGAAAGTCATTTTCATCCGGCAAAACCGGCGAAAGCGCGCGTTCGGCCAAATAGCCGTGGCCGATTTCACGGCGACCCGGCGAACCTAAGCGCTTCACTTCACCAACGGTGTAACCCGGCGCATTGTAATGATGCATGTAGCGGCGCAGGCCGTCGTTTTGCTCCATAGTGTCGACCAGTTGCGCGTAAGAAAGCGGCGCAAGCGTGACAATGTTCATTCCTTGCGTCACGCCGCGGGTGAAAATGCTCGAGCCGTGGGCGCGCGGCAACAGGCCGACTTCGCTGGACAACGGCCGAATTTCCGTCAATTTGCGACCGTCGGGACGAACGTTTTCCTCGACAATTCCCTTTCGTACGTCTTTGTGCAGCGCCATCGTGAACGCTTCGTCATAGTCGGGCTTCAAAGCTTCGTATTCGTCGCCGTGTTCCAGTTTGAATGCTTCGTGGAAGCTGACGCGCAAAGTATTTATAAGGTCGTTGCGCTCCGGATACGGCGCGCGCAGGCCGGCACCGATTTTGCCCTCGACCCATTTGTCGACTTTTTCCTGGATCGATTTGTCGGGCAGCACGAGTTCATACTCCAGCTTGGTAACGCCGACTTTGTCGATTAATTGCTGCTGCAAAGCGACTGCCGGCTGGATTGCCGCGTGGGCGAATTCCAGCGCGGCCGCGACTTCGTCTTCGGTGGCTTCGCGTGCGCCAGCTTCGACCATCATAATGGCGTCTTTAGTACCAGCCACGACCAGATCGAGCTTGCCGTCCCGCAGTTCCTCGGCCGATGCAAATGCTTTGTATTTGCCGTCAGCCAGACCCACGCGTACGCCAGCCACCGGGCCGTCAAACGGCGCACCGGTCAGCATAAACGCCGCGCTCATGGCAATCATGGCAATCATGTCCGGCCGAAATGCCGGATCCATGCTGAGCACCGTCGCGACGCCTTGCACTTCCTGGCGATAACCTTTCGGCCACAGCGGGCGGATCGGGCGGTCGATCAGGCGACCAATTAGAATCGCCTCGTCGCTCGGGCGACCTTCACGCTTGATAAAACGCGAGCCGCTGATTTTGCCGGCAGCATAAAATTTTTCTTCGTAGTCGATACTCAATGGAAAATAATCCATTTGCACCGGCTTGCCGACCATCGCCGTGCCGAGCACGACCGTGTCACCGTAGCGCGCGGTCACGCTGGCGCTCGTGCGGAAGCCGACGCGGTTGACTTCGAGCGTCAATTTGCGTCCGCAAAAATCCGTCTCGACCGTAATTATTTGTTTGCCAAAAGGGTTAATGGTTTGTCCCATTTTGTTTCCTTTCTATAGGGTGACAAGGTTCAAGCATCCGCCATAAACGGAAACCTGTGCTCTGCCACCCATAATGTTAATAGTAGCTAGAATTTTGATTCTAGATTGTAGATTCTAGACGTCAAGCTCGTCTGGCGGTTTCTAAAGTCTACTGTCTAAAGTCCAATTGCTGAAGGGCTTTCACAAAATGGTGCAGTGTGGGATGAAATCCGAGCATCGGAGCGGAGCGTACTTAACTAGTACGTGAGCACCGAAGCGCAGGATTTCGCCCGCAATGTGCCGTTTTGTGAAAGTCCTTAGCGGCGGATGCCGAGCTTCTTGATCAAATCGAGATACGTTTGGCCGTCGTGCGCAGCAATGTACTTGAGCAACCGGCGGCGCTTGCCCACAAGCTGCAACAACCCGCGGCGTGCCATAAAATCTTTCTTATTAACCTTCAGATGCTCGGTCAATTCGCGGATTCGCTCGGTCATAATCCCGACCTGCACCGCACTACTGCCAGTGTCCGTTTTGTGCGCCTGCAAGTCCTTGACGACCGCCTGCTTTTTCTCCATAGAAATCATATCTTCCAAGGATTATATCAGATGAGCCACTCACGTGCAACCTAAAAACTTTGGATCCATTCTTTGGCAAGACAATGAATGCTACAATGCCTCTAATGCTAGACAGTCGACACAAGAAGTTTATGTGGATCCCTATCACCCTATTTGCCGTCAGTGGCATTTTTTGGGTCGCATACTTTTACTTGTTCATGGTCGGCATGGGCAGCAATGTTCCAAGCAGCTTTGCCGTTACGTATGGTGACTTCATCTATATCTCTGCTCGTGTTCTGCTAGTGGTAACTGTTACGTCGCTGGTATTTATTATCAGTGAACACCATCGAACATTGAACGCGACGGCAGTTATCTTAGCCTTTATGGTCGGGGGCGCTGTGTTTCAGATTCATGAAAATGCAGTGCAGAGGCAAGCACTGACAGGTTGCCTAGGAGCCGTGTCCGGCGGTGATCCAAGCTACTCTCCGAATCCCTCCCTAAGCCCCACCGCTTATCGAGATGGGATGATAGCAGGCTGTTATGAATCTAATGGGATGGCGGTACCCACGCAGTATAAGCGATATGTGCAGTAAGTTTAAGAGGTTTAAGGTTTAGGAGGTCGTACCTCTTAAACGACAAAGGTGTGTTGCAGCAAGCTTTTGTCCTTGATTTGGCGGGCGCCTTTTAGGTCGAATTGGCCGACGCGGGTGCGGCGCAAATCGCTCATGTAGGCGCCAGTGCCGAGTTCCTTGCCGATGTCTTCCACGAGGGCGCGGATGTAGGTGCCGCTGGAGACTTCGGCGGTGAAATCGACGAACGGGTATTCGTATTTTTTGAGTTCAATTTTGTGGATGGTGACTTTGCGCGGCTCAATTTCAAACGCTTTGCCCGCGCGCGCCAGTTTGTACGCCCGCTGGCCGTTAACCTTCACGGCCGAATATGCCGGCGGCGTTTGCATTATTTCGCCCTCAAACTTTTTAAGCCCTGCTACAAGCTCTGGCTCTGTGACTTCCCGAGTCGAAACCTTCGACTTCTCGCCTTCTTCGTCGCCCGTCGTGCTTGTCTCGCCCAATTTCATCGTCACCTCGTACGTTTTGTCGAGCTTAGTGAGTTCCGGCGCACGCTTCGTATAATCACCTAATAATAAGACAAGCAAGCCCGTCGCCAGCGGGTCGAGCGTGCCGGTGTGCCCAACCTTCACGTGCTTCGGCTTTTTGCCCTCACGCGTCGCAACTATCTTGCGCACATAATTCACCACATCAAAACTCGTCCACCCGCTCGGCTTGTCAACTAATAAAATCCCATTCACTCTTGATATTGTACGCCCGCCAAGGCATGCGCCAAATTATTGACCGTTCGGCTCGATAATGGGTACTATTGGCGGCGGCATCGTGGGCGGCGGGCCTTGCGGCGCATTGTTGTCGGGCATGGTTGGCGGCGTAGTGTTTGCGGAAGGCACGAAAGTCGGCGGCAACGACATGTCCGGCGGCTGGGTCGAGGATGAGTCGGCGACAGGCGCAGGCTCGTTCTTAAGCGGCTCGACTAAACTGCCGAGCGACTCGGTCGGTGCTGGCGAAGGTGGCGCGGGCGCGGTTTGTCGTTTGCCCGAATCAACCCCATCCGGCTGTAACGGCGCCGCAACGGTTGGTGGATGCAACACACCACCGAGCGGCTTCGTACCCATATCGCCGCGTGACTTGGGGAATTCACTGTCTGCCGGCGCATTATTCAAGGCGCTCAACGCATCGCTGCGCGCGCTGCTTGGATCTGGCACAACATGCGGGCTGTCGACCGATTCTTCTATCTCGGTCAGGGTCTTGCTGGTGTCACTAGCAGCTGGCGGCAGTTCAATTTTCTTGGGCGGCGGCGCGGCGCTAGAATTATCATGGGTCAAGATCGGCTGGTGCTGGTCAGAGCGTGATTGCGAAAACGGGTCGATCGACGGCTCGAGCTCTTCCACCTTGTCTTCCTCTTTGGTGTTGGCCGTGAGTTTACCGTCGAAAGTTGGCGGAGTTAACGCAAGCTTCGATGGTGACGGTGGCGAGCCGGAAGGCTGCTCTTCATCCGTGTCTGGTGCCGGCAAAACCGATTCCTCGTCCGGGCCGCGGCCGGACAAGAATTCCCGCTCCTCGGTGTCCAGGCGATGCAATTGGCCACGCTCGTCTATATGGATTTGCGGTTCTTCTTCTTTGGGTTCTTCGGGTGGTTCATTGTTGTCGCCGGGTGGTTGTTCTGGCGGCGGCCCGGCTTCGTCGTGGTCGTGGCTAATGCGCAACGTGCCGTCGGTGTTTTTTGGCGGTTCAGTTTGACCGCCGGCGCTTGGCGGAGCTTTGTCATGAGACAGTTCGGGCGGCGGAGGCGGCGGTTCTGCCAACTTCGTCGCTACCAACTGCTGGTTGGCGCCGGCGCCCATGAGCTGGGCGCTTAACTTCATCGTTTCTGGCGACGTTTTACTGTTACTGAAGCGCTCCGTCTCCGCCACCACGCCGGTCAGTAAAGCCGTGGCAATCTGCGTATCCAAGAGATTTTTATCGAAACTGTCGGCCAAACTCGCCACCATCTCCGACAAGCTGCTCGCCTGCGGGTTCTGCCAGTTGAGCGTGCCGATATTATTACCGGCCGTCGTGTTAATGCCAATCACCGTGGCGTCGTGCAAAATCCGCCCATGCGACGTAATCGCCTGGTCCAAATCCTTCTGCTCGTGCACACCCAAACACACCACCACGTCGACGTTGAAATCGCCCTGGCTGAATTCCAAATCTTTTTGAGAAATGCTCGTGCGATACGGCGTGATAAAAATCTTCACCACCTTGTCCTCGACCTTGTAGCGCAGCTTGTCAGCCTTGGATTTATCGAGTGCAATTATGAAATCGCGCAAAGAATCGGTGTTTTTCTCAAGCGTTTTTTCCGGCTGCAAAAACTCAATCGTGCTCGGCACATTGCCGCTGAATACCGCCGTGGCATGCTTGTCCAGTTCGTTCAGCATCAGCGTCAGCCCGGCGCACGCCGCCAGCTGGTCCACCGACGGATTGGCGCTCACTGTCACCAAAATATTATTCGCCTGTTTGATCCGGTCGATAACTGATTGCTTTTGGTTATCCATATTTTTATTTTACCGTGTTTATAACTTTGGCTTAAGCGTACCACAAGTGCTTACGCTTGTCGAGAATTTCTTGGCGTAAAGCCGTATTAGCTCAAAATAAACAGTACCCGAAAGGTTTACTCTAATAGCTTAAGTTTCCTCTGAATTGCTTCTTGTAATTGAAGTGGGTTCAGACTGTCGTAAATGGATTGTAGCAAAGCTTTCTGCTCAGTACTAACTTT
>DASXEX010000050.1:0-8510 GCA_036489905.1 Saccharimonadales bacterium (SeqCode) | reverse complement strand
AAAGTTAGTACTGAGCAGAAAGCTTTGCTACAATCCATTTACGACAGTCTGAACCCACTTCAATTACAAGAAGCAATTCAGAGGAAACTTAAGCTATTAGAGTAAACCTTTCGGGTACTGTTTATTTTGAGCTAATACGGGTTTACCTTTTCTGGGTTTGCCTGGATATTTTCGCGTTGCAGAAAAGCGCGCAACGTTTTCTGGTAATTTTCGAGCGATTCGAGCGCGATGTACTCGTCGTCGCCGTGCTGGTACTCGCCGGCGATGCCGAACTCGCAGGTGGCGTTGCCCACATCGCCATAAAAGCGGCCGTCGCTCGAACCGTGGCGCTGGACAAGTCGGAATGGTTTGCCTTCTAGTTGTTCTGCCGCCGCCGTCAAATTAAGTAGCTGGGCATTTTTAGGGTCAGCGTACAGTGGTGCCGAAAAGTCGTGCAATGCGGCAATTTCGGCAT
The DNA here is from genome assembly GCA_036489905.1 of Saccharimonadales bacterium (SeqCode). Classification (GTDB taxonomy): domain Bacteria; phylum Patescibacteriota; class Saccharimonadia; order Saccharimonadales; family UBA4665; genus JAICLK01. The sequence goes on along the minus strand of DASXEX010000050.1, from coordinate 8,056 downwards.
TCGGCGCGAGTTGCCTAATAAAATTGGTAAATTTTTGCACATTGCACATTCTTGGATCGTCCGGAACAAAGCGGCCGTTGAGCTTAACGGTTGCTTGGTCGGGTATCGTGGTGTGTGCATCGCTGGTGCCCACGATGCCGGTAACTGTCATGGTCGAATCTGTCGTTTCTTCGGTTGGCACTGGATAGTATGTTTGCAGTGCATGGATAAAGTCGTGGGCTTGCATCACAGCATTGTCGCCTTTCCAGGGGTAAGCGCCGTGCGCGCTTTTGCCGCGGAAGCTTATATCGGCAGCGATGACACCTTTGGAGCGATTGGCGATTTCGTAGGTGCCAGGAATCCGACCGCATTCGCCGCAAATCACAAAATCACTTCGCACACCTTGGCGGACTTGGTATAACGTGCCGTCCTTGCCCGCACTTTCTTCATCGGTCACGATTTGCAGGCCGAGTGCAAACGGAACTTGATCGACAAATTCGCAGAACACCTCAGCCATAACGACACATGCCGCCTTCATGTCGTAGGCGCCGCGGCCGTAGAGCCTGCCATCTTTAACGAACGGTTTATACTGGTCAGGCTTGCCCGGCACGACATCCACGTGCCCATTAAAGATAATATGGAATTGTTTCGGACGCTTCGAGCCTTTGTAGGCCAGAAAACTGGGCTTACCGTTACTCTCGAACTGCTCGATGGTTATTTCTTTGCCGCACTTTAACAAGAGTTCAACTATACATTCGTAGGCCCGGCGCAGTCCACTTGGATTCTGTGCTGTCGATTCGATGGCGATGAGTGTTTCGAGGGTGTGTATACGCTGTTCGTTTGTCATGCTACGTAATGCCTATAATTCACTAAGAACTAAGTTGATCTCGGTTCACAGTGGTGCTGTACGGGTTGAAAGGCCATGTCGCATTTGAGTTCGGACCTGTCTGCGGTCGCGCTGGCGGTGCTTATGCAACGGAATTGGCTAAAGCTGTATAGATTTTAATCTTCACTATTTTACTTGTCAAGCGGCTGCCGAAGTTTGAACTGCGTGTAACGCTCGGCGGCGAGGCGGGTGAGTTCGGCGTCTTCGTCTCTGTTGACAAACTTCATGGCTTCGGCGAGCAGCGGATGCGCTTCGGCGAGTTTCTCGTGCATTTGCAGGACGAGTTTGCGCATGTCCCGGTGGCCTTGCGGGCTGGTGCGGAGTTCGTTGAAATGGAACGCTTCGCGCGCGTTCATAGTGACTTTCCAGCGCATTTTGTGGCCAAGCAGCGTGGCATATTGGGCTTCGAGTTCGTAGCCGGCTGCTTGCAAAATGCTGTAGAGTTTAAGGCTTATGTCGAAGCATACCTCGAACAGGTCGGTGAGGCCGGCTTGCTCGACCAGTTCCGGAATTTCGTAGCCGTAGCGCGGCGTGAGCTGTTGCCATGCCAAATCGTCGACCATGCGGTGCCGCTGCAAATCGCGGAAAATATCGTAATCGCACACAATATCCCAACTGTAATGCGCTTTTTCGAGCGCGCGGCCTGGGCGATGCCGGCGGTTCAAGCGCTCGCCCATGTACGCGCTGAAAACGTCGACTTTCTTTTGGTACGGCCATTTGTCAACGATTTTTTCAAGCTCGGCGAGCGGTAAATTACTGTGTTCGTAGAGCATGTCCGGCACGAGGTCGAGTTCGTTGCGCGGCCAGACGCTGGTGAGCTCGGCGGGCTCGAGCGCCGGCTTGGCATGCCGGTCGGGCAAATATTCCTGGGCGAGTTTTTTGACTGCTGCCGCAGTGTTGGCGCGGTACGCGACCATGGCGCCGCCGCGCTCCGGTTTGTCTGCGCGTTCCAAAAATGTCGGGATGATTTGCCGGGCTTGTTCCAGCACTTTCTGGCCGGTTTCGCGGGCTTCGGGTAGCTCGTCGCTGAGCAAATGTATTATTAAGCTTTCGAGCGCTTGGCCTGAGGCGAAAATACCGGTGGTGGATTTGGTGGCGACCGGCAAAACGGCGCGCGCCGCGTCGCAAGCTTGGGCGCGGGTGGCGCCTTCCCAAGCAATATCGCGTTCGGCCTTCGGTGTGGACGCATGTTCACGGACGTAATCGGTCAACCGGTGCACTATGTTTGAATAATTATCGAAAATTTTGTCCAAGTGCTCGCGGTAGGTTTGCAGCAATTGCCCGCTGAAATGCTCGGGCGTGTAGTATTTGTATTGGCCGTTCGCGTCCTTTTTGTCGTAATAAATATAGCGCGTCGATTGTTCGAGGTACGCCGCCAGCCGTCCCCATTCCAGCTTTTTGGTCAGCAAATTCGAGCCGTCTTCGACCACGACGTGCAAGCCGGCGAGTTGTTGCACCGAATCGTCGCCGTACGCCGTGATAACGCGGTGCAAAAGTTTTTCATCCTTGCCCGCGCGAAGTGCAAATTCGTCCAGAATGGTCACGCGCATATCGTCACCGCGGCGGCTCAAGCGCGCCATAGCGGCGGCAATGGTAATCGGGCTCAGAGTTTCTTTGAATGTGTAGACGTTGCCGATACTGTCGGTCATGGCTTTGTCCAGAAATTCCCGGCCAGCTGCGGTGATTTTGAAACCGCTGGCGGTTTTTTCGATATACGGATTTTCAGCGGCAAGCGTGGCGGGCGTGATTGCTTCGGCCTTGGCGTTTGCCTTTTTCGGGCGCGGCTTGGTCGGAAGCAGCGGAAAAACTTTTTCCCAAATTAAATTATTAATGGTTTCGATCGGCAGCAGCTTCTCAGAACGAACGCAGTCGACGCGCACAAAATCTTTCGGAAAAAGTTGGCACAAATCGTCGTAGACTTCGACCGAGCGTTTCAGGTGTTCGATGTCGGCTTCGTGAATGTCGCGCTTTTTGTCTGTTTTTTTCAGCAAGCTCTGCGAGATTTCAGCTGGGATGCGCAATACCAAATTCAAATCCGGCCGCGGAATGCGTAGCATCTCGAATTCCAAATTATCGAGCCAAATGAAATAGCCGCGCCGCTGGTCGGCGTGGAAAAATTTCGTGCCTTGGTGCGCCATGTTAGAGCCGACGTAGCGGTCGACAAGCACAATTTTGCCTTGCTTTAGCGCTTCGAGAATTGCCGCGGCATGGGCATAGCGATCGAGTGCATAAAATAATGAACCGGTGTACGGGCCGACTTTGTCAGCGGAGCCGTACGTGCCCGCGAGATATTCGCGCACGAAATAGCTCGATGGTTCATCGTAGCGTGGAAATTTAAACGTTGCCACATCGTAGCCGGCTTGGCTTAAGCGCTGCTTGAGCAGCTCGAACTGTGTGGTCTTGCCCGACCCGTCCGTGCCTTCCAAAACAATGAAAATTCCCGCACGATCGTTCATGTTTTTCTTCTTCCCCCCACCCTTATAAATAAGGCGGTCCAGCAATTCATAATCCCTTCAAGCCCTTAATTGGCAGCGGCTGCAGGCGCTTGTCGAAGTAAGTTTTTGATAACATAATTCTCACGCCGGTTTCCCTGCTATCCTAGATAATTTACTCACATATTAACATGTTGCGCAATAAGCCTTGCTGTTTGCCAATGAGATTTGTGGCAATTCGCCGATCATTTGCCTATAATCAGTACCATGTCAGGAGCTGTAAAATAATGCGCGTGTTTATCATCGCCGCCATGTCGGCGGACGGATTTATTGCCCGCGGCACAAACGAGCTGGCCGATTGGACGCCCAAGGCGGACAAGAAGCTGTTCATGGAATTGACTAAACGCGCCGGCGTGTTTGTGATGGGCGCCACGACCTACCGCACGATCGGCCACCCGCTGCGTGGCCGCAGAAATATTATTTATACGCGCGGCACGATTACGGGCGACGGCGTCGAGACCACGCAAGAACCACCGCAGCAACTGATCGATCGGCTGAGCCGCGACGGATGTAGCGAATTGGCCGTGTGCGGCGGCCGTAGCATTTATGAATTGTTTCTGCACGCCAGTGTCGTGGATGAGTTATATTTGACGGTCGTGCCGGTTTTGTTTGGCGCCGGCATCACGCTCGCGCAAACGGCGTCTGGCACCATACTCACCCTGCTTGAATCTACGCCGCTTGGCGAAGATGCCATTTTGCTGCATTACGCGGTCAAGAAGAAGTAGTTAAGCTATGAACCAGGCGGCCATCAATCGTGTACTGCGATGTTACGATTGCGATCCAGGAAAATTACTCGCGGTTGAAAAAGGGTATCGGAATGAAACGCACCCGATTCGGCTCGGCGACGGCCGGCAGCTGAATCTCATAGTCTATAAAAGTGAACTGGACATCGTCCGGACTATCAGAAACGCTAACCAAACGTCGGATTTCCTTGCCGAGTGCGGCTTTCCGACGCGGCGGACTGCGGATCCCCGCATTTTGCGCTTGCGATCAGGCTGCCAGGAGAGATTTGCCGCTTTGTACAACTATCTGTCAGGCCAGACAATTCCGTGGGAAGCCTACACGCAGAAACATATAAAGCTGCTCGGCAAAACCATGAGCGATATGCATGCCGCGCTGAGAGATTTTGATGCAAGTGGCTTGCCCGACGTGCCCGACGTGTATCTGGAAATCGTCGTCCGCATGCAGCGGTATTTTGCGGAGACCGGTGTACGTCGAGCGCTGGCCGAAAAGTTACGCCTCGCGCCGCCAAAGTTTGATGCGTGTGTGGCCACGCTACAGGCCTGCAAGCATTTGCCTGGACAACAAGCATTGCACATGGATTTTGTCCGCAGCAATATTTTGTTTGGTGATGCGTTTGGCGAGCTCGTAATCACCGGCATCCTCGATTTCGAAAAAACCGCCCGCGGCAATGCTTTATTCGACATTGCCCGCACGCTGGCGTTCTTGCTTGTCGATTGCAAATACAAGCCGCCCGAAAAAGTCCGCAAATATTTCCTAACTTCCGGTTATCAAAAACGCGGCGCCGCCGATTTCCAAAACGTCAGCATTAAAACCAAAGCCGGCAACATTGATGTGCTCGAAAGTCTGATCAGCGTATTCCTACTCCACGATTTCTACAAATTTCTTCGTCACAATCCGTACGACAGTTTGCCACAAAACACGCACTTCATTCGCACTCGCGATTTGTTGTTGCATCATGGTTTGGTTGTGCGGTAAGCGGCACAGTGTTTAGGCCGCGGCCGTGGCGCCTTTTGGGAAAAGTTGCTAAAATAAGCTGAAAGCTAAAATCTAGAGGGAGTTTGGATGGCTTCGGCGTGGAAAAAGCGACTGGTTTCACAGAGTGACTTGATGGCGTTGCACGAGCAGCTGAAGGACAAGGGCAAAAAAGTTGTCTTCACTGCCGGGTCGTGGGATTTGCTGCACGTCGGGCAGTGTCGGTATTTGGAGGAGGCCAAAGCCCGCGGCGACATTTTGGTCGTGGGTGTGAGCGGCAACGACGCCATTCGTAAAGTCAAGGGTCCGAACAAACCGATTCTGGACGAGAAAATTCGCGCCGAAATGCTTACCTATTTGCGCTCTGTAGACTTTGTTACGGTTCTGCCCGAACCGAGCTGTCAGCCGACGCTCGGTCTGCTGCAGCCTGACGTTTTCATTACGGTCAAGGAAGAATGGGCCAGCAATTATAAAGAATCGAAAGAATATAAGACGGTTACGAAATACGGTGGCGAAGTGATCGTGGTTGACCGCCAATCGACGGCGCTGTCGACGACCAAAATTGTGCAGCGCGCTATCGGCGGCGAGCTCGGCAACATCTTCAAGGATTTTATGGAGCTGCGCAAAGAACCGCTCAAGGAACGGTAATGAAGCTTACGCCCGAGGAAAAAGAAAAGCAAATCTACTACCGCGATGCACGCACAGGCGGCTACTACGGTAAGATTTGGACAACCGTGGGCAAGTGCGTGTTCTGTGATTTGCGTGACAAATATATCGTGCATGAAGAAAACGGTATCGTGCTGACCGTCGCGCTCTTCGCGTACATCGACGGCAATTTGATGATCATCCCCCGCCGCCACGTCAAATCCGTGAAGGAGCTGACTGACGACGAATGGCAAACCGTGCGCAAATTTATGTACATTGCCAAGAAAATTATTCGCAACGTCCGCGGGCTGAAGGACATCCAGTACGTGGTTCGCGACGGCGGACTGGCCGTCAACAGCACGGTGCAGGACCATCTGCATATGCACTGCATCCCGTCGGACGCGCCGGATCTCACGGTCTGGAATTACCGCAAACTCAAATATACGCCGCTGGAAAATGCTGATTTATTCAGAAAGCAGCAGAAGAAAATTACTGACTTAAGCAAGCGGTTCAAGGAAAAATATGCCGACGTAGAGCCGCTAGCTCGTGACAAAAAAGAAGTTTATCGCGAGGCTTTCGAACAGGCACTACGTAGCAAAAAAGCATCGCAGGCTAAGAAGACGGCCAAAGTGGGTGCGGCTGTTATTGTTGGCGACAAGATCATTTCAATGCCTAACGCTAACTTGGTCGGTGGTCCGATGGAACACGAAAAAGACGGCATTTGGGTCAGCCCGCCGACCGTTTCGCACGCTGAGGAGTGTTGTATTTCGCAAGCGGCGAAGGACGGCGTGCCATTGAAGGACGCGACGATGATCGTCACTTTGTCGCCGTGTATGACGTGTTCCCGGCTGATCGTCAATTCCGGCATCAAAGAGTTGCACTACATCGACGATTGGTGGGATAAAAATGCTTTGGATTTTTTGAGCGAAAACGGCGTAAAAGTAGTGAAGCTGCCGTATAAGAAAAAGTAGGAGGGTTAAAATGACGCACCCGGAATATCAATATCTCAAACTTATGGCCGACATTATGAAGGACGGCCGTGGCAAAAAGACCAGAGGCATTCACGGCATAAAATCTATTTTTGGCGCGCAGGTTCGGTTTGATTTGCGTCAGGGGTTCCCGCTACTTACGACCAAGAAAATGCCATTCAAAATTTTGTTGCACGAACTTCTGTGGTTCATATCTGGCAGTTCCGACGTGCAGTACCTGCACGATCACAAAATTCATTATTGGGATGGGTTTTTGCACGAAGGTTCAAATGACTTGGGTCGAGTGTATGGCGTGCAGTGGCGGCATTGGCTGCGGCCGGATGGTAGCGAATTCGACCAATTGCAGTGGGCCATTGATCAGCTCAAAACCAACCCTGATTCAAAAGGCATCATCGTGAGCGCTTGGAATGCCGGCGAGATAGGCGACAAACGTTGGAATCCGAACGACTACGGCGACATGCGTTTGCCGCCGTGCCACACTATGTTCCAATTCGACCTGACCAAGGGCAAACTGCGTCTGCACCTCTACCAGCGTTCGTGGGACGTGTTTCTCGGCGCGCCATTCAACATCGCGCAGTACGCAATGCTTTTGTATATGGTGGCGTACTTGGTTGATGCCGAGCCGCGCGAGCTAATTATTTCAACGGGCAGCGCTCACCTTTACAGGAATCATATTGAAGTTGTCAAAGAACAATTGCAGCGGAAACCGTATCCATTTCCGAAACTCAGAATCGTCGGCGACGTCAAAACCATCGACGATTTCAAAGAGGAAAATTTCGCGCTCGAAAATTACGAAGCTCATCCGCGAATCAAAACCGATCTTGTCATCGTGTGACTGACTTCAACTCAAAAGTTTAGAGATTTTGTCGACGGCGATATTCGTCCAGGGACGGTTAACCCGCTTTACTATCCAGCGTTTTATTGCCGAACACTCTTGAGAGCGCTTCGTAATCTCCTTTTACCTCAGACCTCTCGTCTTCAAAGAAAATCTTGGAGCCGAAATCGCGCTCGATTTTCCCATTAAACCATTCCTGCCACTCTTCGTACGTCTTGGTATTTTCCGGTCGATTCATATAACAAATCACCGGGAAAAAGCTCGTTTGAAGGTGCCACATTCCGTCTGCCGTGGCGAGCACTTTTCCTTCTTGGGTTGTAGGCAGATTGCCTGGTCGGCATGAATGGGTGCGGATCGCTTCAAGAATTTCTGCTACTCGGCTATGCACTTAACACCACCAAATAATTGATGTATCCTTGAGGGGCGATGAAGTTGTATCCTGTAAACGTGATCGACTTTCAAGATATGTTCCCAACAGACGAAGCGTGTTATGAATACTTGAAGCTTGTGAAAT
>DASXEX010000028.1:0-16102 GCA_036489905.1 Saccharimonadales bacterium (SeqCode) | reverse complement strand
GTATGACCTACGAGCACCAAATGAAGCTTGTGGAGCAGTATTTGTACAGCAGAACTGAGGCTGCTGACGCAGCTCCCATTCCGCAGTAAAAACCTCCACGCAAAAGACTGCGAAAACCTCCACGTTTTGTCCTATTACTCCAGTATCACCGGCAAATTACAGAGGAGACTACAGCGAACGAACCTATCGACATTCGCCTCGGTCCAAACCAGATTTTTGTGGCCGGGGACAACCGGACTAATTCGTGTGACTCGCGCGTCTTCGGGCCGGTGAGTCTCAGTCAAGCCGTTAGTAAGCTGCGGCTGCGCGCGCTGCCGCTAAACCAACCCGAAATATTTTAGATAAACTTACTCTGTAAATCCTACCCCCAGCCTGACTCAAACGAGGGTAGCATATGCTATAGTAGAGGGCAAGGAGATGAAGTGACGTGTTTACGACCATAATTGTCCGGCCGATTTTTAACCTGTTAGTAGCAATTTATGCGCTACTGCCCGGGCACAACTTTGGCCTGGCTATCATTGTCTTCACTGTTGTGGTGCGGCTTGTGCTGTGGCCACTGTTGAAAAAGCAATTGCATCAGGCGAAACTGATGCGCCAGCTCGCGCCTGAGATTAAGAAAATCAAGAAGGCGACCAAAGGAAACAAACAAAAAGAGGCGCTCATGATGCAGGAGCTGTACAAAGAGCGCGGCATCAACCCGTTCGGCTCGATCGGCATCATGATTTTGCAGCTGCCGATTCTCATCGGACTTTATAGCGGTTTGCGCCGCGTGGTCGACGATCCGCACCAACTCGTCACGTTTTCCTATCCGTTTTTGCAGCACCTTGGTTGGATGAAAGAGCTGGCTGGAAATATCCATATGTTTGATCATACGTTGTTTGGCGTGGTCGATTTGACACGCAGCGCGCTTGGGCCGAAGGGCACCTATTGGCCGGCGATGGTCATCGTGGCTGGCAGCGCAGTGGTGCAATTTTATCAGAGCAAACAACTCATGCCTGGCGATAAAGACAGCAAAGGTTTGCGTGCCATCATGCGTGAAGCGGGTTCGGGGAAGCAGGCCGACCAGACGGAGCTCAACGCCGCAGTCGGGCGCAGCACGCGCTTTTTGCTGCCGGCTATGATTTTCCTGTTCACCGTCAACTTACCCTCAGCGCTGAGCTTGTACTGGCTCGTTGGCGGCTTGGTCGCATTCATCCAACAATCCATCGCGCTCAAAGAAGACACGACTGAGATGGAAGCAGTCGCCGACAAGTCGTCCAAGAAAAAAGATATCACAAAGATCAAGGAAGCCGAAGTCGTCCAGGACGCCACTCCAAATAACGCCGCAAAACCTACCAAACCGAAGCACAAAAAGGTGTCCAAAAAACGGAGGAGAAAGTAATGGAAGCGTCCATCCAGTTTGCCAAAAAGTACATCGAAGACCTGCTATCGTTTTTCGGACTGAACGTCGACGTATATGCGACCAACAGCGACGACGAGGTGATCGAGCTCAACATTCCATCGACGCACCTGAACGGTTTTCTCATCGGTCAGCGCGGCGAAAACATGCGCGCGATGCAGTTTCTGGTCTCGAACGCGCTTAGAAATAGCAATCACGAAATCACGCGCGTCAACGTCGACGTGGCCGACTACAAAAAGCAGCGGGCCGACCACTTGGCTCAAAAAGCCGAGGACTGGATAAAACAAGTTCGGGACACGGGTGAGTCAATGGACTTGCGGCCCATGAACGCCGCTGACCGCCGCGTGGTGCACAAAGTGGCAAGTGAAGCTGGCATCATCAGCGAATCCGCCGGCGAAGGCCGCGACCGGCATGTGGTCCTCAAACCCGCCGAGTAGTTTGCCATATCAATCCAAGCTGTATAATACACACGTTATGAGTGTACGCTCTGAAGCAATTGTTGTACTAGGTGGTGGTTTGACCCCCGAAGGCGAGCCAACGCCGCGTGTCGTTTCGCGCATGGATGCCGGTATCGCTCTGCTTGAAGAAGGTTTGGCGCCCTACCTGGTGGTTTCCGGTAACCGTTCGTTCATGCAAGAGCCGGACGGACACGTAGAAGCACAGGGAATGCGCACCTATGCGTTGAACAGAAATGTTCCGGAAGACAAAATACTCACAGAAGAAGAATCGCTAGACACTATAGGTAACGCCTACTTTACAAAGCGTAACCTTGCTGTACCCCGTGACTGGAATACTCTGACGGTGGTTACTTCTGAGTCACATGCTCCGCGGGCAGAAGAAATATTCCGGCATGTGTATGGGCCAAGGTACACTATCGTGGCCGAAACAGCGCCTGAAGAAGGGCGGGGGATCAAAGAAAAAGTTTACGAGGTCGTGGGATCGCTTATGATGGACGAAGTACTCCGCGGCACCGATCCTGGAGATGACGCCGCAATCAGGGATCGTCTGTTCGGCCTGGTACCCGGCTACGACCCGCAGAGCTCAGCGACAAAGATGGGGCTGGCGCGAGCTAGCCTTCTCGGTGCTGTCCGGTATCTCTCCCGAAGTCTGGCGCATACCCAAACCGGTGGTTATGGAAGCGCTAGCCGTCTTTGACCGGGGGTAAGGTTTAGAATTAAAAGAAATTAAGTTCAAATAAACTGGATCTTAAAACTTATGGCTAATGTTATCACTGCCGTCTGGCGCTAGAGCTTATCAGTCGATTGTGCTGCTCGCCAAAGTAAGTCCAATCTTCTCATACCAGGAGTCAAACCCAAAGATAGCATCCGCATTTAGTCTCTTTGCAATCGCTGCAACCACAGCATCAAAGAGAGTGTTTTGTTTACTGCCTGTTGGTTTAAAAATTGATTCTGCTAATTCTAGGACTTCTTGGTCAACTGGCGCAACAGGGAATTGACCCTCTCTAATCATTCGTGCAATTTCAGCAGTTAGTGAAGTATTGCTTAATTTTCGTTGTAAAGCAGTGGTGGTTTCAACAATTGTGGTGGCGGGGTACAAGAGTCTCACTTCTTGAGTATGTAAAGATTCAAGGGTCTTAATTGCTTTAGTTGATAAACTGTCGTCTCGGTTTATGAGGGCGATTAGGGCATCCGAGTCAACAATAACTGTCTTCATGGTAATTTCGTATCAACTTACTTTCCCCATAGATATTTATCATGGTTTGTAGCTAGATCTTCGGGTAATTTTTCTTGCGCTAAAATACCTCGTGCTTTGTTAGCGAAGTCCAAAAGTGCTTTAGTAGAATTTCTATAATGTAGAGCCTGCAGCTGCTCTAGGTCATCAAGACTTATAATTGCTACTTGCGGCTCCTTGCGACTAATCACAATCGCTGGTTGCTTTGTTCTTTTTATATTATCAAAAACATTCTTATAATTTCTAAGGATGTCCCGCGGAGTTATAGCTGTCGTATTTAATTGAGTCATGGGCTGTAGTATATCTCTTGTCAGAAAAATTGTCAATGCTTTTGTTGACGTTTTTTGTCAGAAGCTACACCTCTAGATACTAGATAGGGGTTTAAAAATATGAGCAGTATTAGTTGCGGCGAGGTGATTCTGATCAACTTCCACCTCGCCGACCTAAAAACGCACAAAAAACGGCCGACGGTGCCCAAGGAGGTCCGACGCCAAATAGGGGCTCTATTCTCCCAGGACTTCTTTGTAAACCGCAAGGGTTTGTTCGGCCATGCGGCGCCAGGAGTATTTTTTGGCCTGGAGCTTGCCGGCTTTGATGAGTTTTTGGCGCATGTGTTGATTATCGATAACTTCGCTGATTTTTGCGGCCATATCCTCGATGCTGAGCGGGTCGAAATAGTGTGCCGCGTCGCCGTAAACTTCGGGCGAGCAGGTGGCGTTGGTGCTGGCGACCGGTGCGCCATGCGCCATGGCTTCGAGCACAGGCAGACCAAATCCTTCGCTCAAAGATGCGAATACGTACGCCGAACAGTGTTCGTATAGCCAGCGCAGCTGCGGGTCAGGCAGGAAGCCGGTAAAGTGCACATCGTGTATCCCCTTTTGCTTAACATCACGTTCGTGGCGACGGAACAATGCGTCGGTTTTGCCGATGAGCAGCAGCTGCAGGTCAGGATGGGTTTGTTTTACAACGGCAAAGGCATCGATAATTCGGCCGAGGTTTTTGTGCGGCGTCGGCCGGCCGACGTACATTATGAACTGCTCGCCTTCGAATTCCGGCATCGGCTCTGGCTTAACGTCGATAGTATCCCCGGCTTCGTATGTCACAGTAATTTTCCGGCTGTTAGCGCGCAAAGTCCGCGCAATATCGTCCTTCACATACTCGGTTGGTGTAATAATAGCTGCCGATTTGCGCGCCGTGATGAAGTTCACCCAATAATAGACTCGCTGTTTGAGCCTGAATACCAGACGGTTTTTGCTCGGGTTTTCGAAGCGCAGCGTCGTCAAATCCTGCATGGTCGTCACCACTTTGCCTTGATACAAAATCGGCTGCTGTACCATTGGAAAATGCACGAGGTCGGGCTTCAATTTCATAATTTGCCAGAGCAATCCAACTTGTTCCGCAAAAGTAAACTCCTTGAACCGGCACGCAACTTTCGTAAACCGCTTGCTGCTCGGTTCCCACCCACCCATATCTTTCGGCTTGAGCAACACGACATACCGGTGCGACAAATCCGTGTCTACTTCCTGCAAATAATGCAATAGCCGCTCAACGTAGCGCCCGCTCGTGGTGCGCAGCTCACGTGCATCGATGACTATTTTTTTTGCCATAACCTAAATCCGCCGAAAATCATTAAGGTATGTTGCGGGCAACAATCGTTTCGCTATGGTGAGCAGACGCTTGTCGGCCGTTATAAAATTGTCGGCCTTCGCTTCTATAGCCGTTGCCAAGTGGATAGCATTGGGAAGTTTTAACCCCGGGTGTGTAAGCTGGAGTGCGGCGGCTCTGCGGCAAATCGCTTTGCTCGCTGGCATATCGACACAGTGGACTAACTGCTCGAAAAAGTTATCTACTGCGGCCAAAGATTCGGGCTTGCGCGCGGCATACATCAGTTCGCCAAACACTATTGATGAACAAACCGCCCCCATTTTGCTATCGGCGATTTGACCAATAATTAGCTTAGCCGAGTCGTAAAAGGCAGCCTCTTTGGCAAGGTAAGCAATGAAAACGTTGCTGTCTAGCGCGACCGTCACGTTATCCTAATCCCATTCTTTATCACGCATTTTATGCAACTTGACGCTTGGTTGCTCGCCCCATTCGTGCTTGAGAATGCCGGCAAAACGCTCAATATTTTCGGCCGGACTTGGCAGTATTGCATACGTTATCTCAGTTGGCGTAACACGTTTGACTGTCATATAGCCGCCACGTTTCGGCAGCTTCATTGTTCGCCGCGCGGCTTTTGGGATGACGACCTGGTGCTTGTCGGAAACTTTAACCTTCATTACGCTAAGCATAGCAAATCGTTAAACATTCGTCAATTTCGTTGAACGTTTTATCTACTGCACGGCTAACGTGCGTGCATGCTGAAAGACACGGCTTGCGGCCGCCTGCTGATTACCGGGCAGTATCACGTGACTGAATAGCACCCGAATTATTAAAGCTACCTTTCAGCTGGATATTTCAGCAGGGCAATTTTAGTCAAGCCTTCTCTTGCGGTATAATGAGCCCAAGTTTGGAGGTACTGTGAAATTAGTTATCATGATTCCTTGTTTGAACGAGGAAGAAACGTTGCCGCTGGTTCTGGAGAGTATTCCTAAGGAAATAAAAGGGATCGACATAATAGAAACGCTTATTATTGATGACGGCTCGACCGACAAAACGGTCGAAGTGGCAAAAAAGTACGGCGTCAAGCAATTCGTGCACCATACAAAGACCCAACGCATGAGCCGGGCTGTTCGCCACGGCCTTAGCCGCGCACTGGAGCTAGGTGCCGACATTATAGTTATCACTGACGGCGACAATCAATATCCACAGGATCGTATACCTGATTTGATCCAGCCGATTCTTGCCGGCAAGGCGGATACGGTGGTTGCCGACCGCAGCACGCAGACTATCGAACATTTTTCACCGTTCCATAAATTCCTGCAGCGGTTTGGCACTTGGGTGCTTAACGCCGCCGCCGGAACGGATGTGCCAGACGCGACAAGCGGTTTCCGGGCGTATTCCCGGAACGCCGCGATCCAGCTGAACCCTATAGCCGACTACAGCTGGGCGACCGAGACAACCTTTCAGGCCTCGCACAAGCAGCAGGCAATTGCCACCATTCCTATTAAAACCAACCCGAAGCTTCGTCCGTCGCGCCAGTTTAAATCTCCTTGGCAGCACGCCCGAAGGTCGAGTATCACCATTGCACGCGCATTCATTATGTACCGGCCGTATGCGCTGTTTCTGTCGCTCGGCTTTCTGCTGCTCATTTTGGGGCTCATTCCGTTTGGCAATTTCGCCTACGACTACTTCACTGAGCGGACTAGTTTTGTGTTCGGGCCGCACCACTTGCAAGGGCTCATTATTGGATCAGTGCTGTTGATCGCCTCATTCATTTCGTTTACGCTTAGCGTTATCGCTGACCTGGTACGAATTAACCGGCTGCTGCTCGAAGATGTTTTGGAACAGACAAAACGTCGCAACCTTGGGGATTAAAGCTGCAATAATACGGGCGTGGCCAGGTTCGTGGCAGTGTTGGCCGAGCCGTAGAGAAGATTGAAGGGTGAGCCGCTTTCTACAACCACTCGCGCGTACAAATGGTACGGGCCACCTTTGGTTGGCAGAGTAACATTCGATCGAGTGGTAAATGCTCCGCCGGGCGTCACCGCGCCTTTTTCGTTGCCATGGACCCAAAAGCTCAGGCTTCTAATAACTCTGCGATGTTCGCAGCTGTTTCCGCTGCAGTAGCCAAAGTTGATGCCGAGCTTGGCGGATTTGTTGCTGGCTCCGTCTGTCCAGAATTGGAATTCTCCGGTGCCTGCCGGCAAACTTGTGCCGGATTTGAGTATTTGATTGGTCGCAAATGTCAGGCTTGTGCCCTTGTTACTCAGCGCAAGACTGTGTGCGCCGCCGGCGCTCGGCTGCCTAGTTTCCAGCGTGCCATTGCCTTGCAAAAACAGCACGGATGAGCGGCGTGCGCTTGGCGCATTTTTGCCCAGCATGGATAGAAAATAAAGGGTCGTCGTGTTGCCGTTGCGGCCGATAATGTTCATCCAGACGGCGTTAACAGTGTGCCGGACGTCGGTGTAATCGCGGTACATCACTTTGGCAAATGTCTCGGCACCCCGGAAGTAGCCGAAGTATTGCGGGCTGGTCGACAACCCGTCAGAAATTTTGATGGCGGGGTTTACGGCTTTGGCCTGCAATGCCGCCTGGGTCACGAAATTGACGAAGTCCGATTCCGAACTTTGGCATTTCCCGAGCGGATTGCCGCACCAATGCGCCTCAAACGGCTGCGACATAACGTGATACCACTCCGTGCCGCTTTTGGCTGCGCACGATGCCAGCCCAAGCCGCAGGTACGTCTGCCAATTCTCAGACTCGCCACCCTGGTACGAGGTAATGACGCCGGGTTGTGCCAAATCCTGGTCGGGCGCCAAAATGGTTGTCAGCCCGTGCCGGTGGGCGGTCTGCACAAACGCACTCATTGCGCCGCACGGGTTGGTTTGTTCGCTGGCAGGTGTCTGCGGCCAATGCTCGTCGTCTAACAACGCTACGGGTTTTTGCTTTTGTTGTTTTAAGCTTGAGCTGTCCGCGGCTAAGTCTCGTGTCAGCGAAAAGCAGTCCGTGCCGCATGATTTGCTTACATAACTGGTGTAGTGATTGCCGTGCTGGCTGCTCCACCCACTTGGTACGAATGTGTCGGAGCCGGTGCCACTTTTCAGCACGACGGTATTGTGCGTGTCAAAATATGTTTTCGGCAGCGAAGAAGGTGCGTAATCTACCAGGCTTTGCAACTGGCTGCTATCTATAATCCAGCCCGGAGTTGGCGCTTTGTGGCCCGTGAGCAACCCGCTTACTTCGAACGTAACCACCACGCCCGTCGCCGCCACCGCGACTATAAAGATAGCGATAACGCTGCGTCGGCTGAACCATCTTGGGGAATGTTTGGCCGTGCGAGTAGCGGCCTTCTTTTTCCGGTTGTTCTGCTGTCGCATCCTGGTTATGGTTTAGCATGGGCGCCAACCAAAAAGCAACCTCTAGGAGGCCGCAGAATTTGAGCAACTCTAATTGAACATCCAAATGCTGGTATTGTACGTTTTGCTGCCTTCGATAATGACCGGGCGCAGCGTTTTGCGCGCGGCATTGTTCACGTGTACTACGGCGGTATTTTGCCAATCCCACGTATTGTCACTGCGCATGATAAACGTGAAAACGCCACCGCCCTCTACAAAGAACAAGAGCGCCAGCGCGGCCAGTGATATTTTCAGCCTCGGAAATCGTCGCAGCATAAGCGAAAACGGCTTTGCGACTATCGCGACTATCGGCAAAAGTATCGGCAGTAAGTAGCGGCCATTCATCATTTCGAGCACGTGGGTATGCCGGTATTGCGCATAACCGGCCGCCCATAGCGTCAGCAGGTAAATAACGGTGATGACAGAGAAAAGCACTAAGTACGGACTGTGGTTAAATATACGCCGCCGCCATAGAATCACCGCGACAATACTGGTTATGCCAAGCAGCGCGCCAGCTGCCGCTGGCAAGGGCAATGGCGGATAGTTGGTGAATTGCACCGGACCGTTGATCGCGAAAAACAGTCGATACCATAGTAAGTACACCCATTCTTCGGTGTAGGCGATAGGGTTGGCGAAGTCTATGCTGCCTCTGTGTGCCGCAACCACCCTGTGACTTTGGTAGTTGAAATACCACGGGCTGTACGCGCTGCAGGCGTTAACGCTGAGTACCTTGCTACAGTCCGGCGTAAATGTATGGTACTTGACGAGGTTGACGCCGTCGCGCTCGGCGAAAAAACCTAGACTTATGACGAAAAGTGCAGCCAGAACCAATTGCGCGATCCGTGATTGTCTTTGCCAACTTTCCCACAAGCGTGGTAGCAGTTGCCGCCACCTGCCGCGAAAGTTCCGACCCAGCTCGTACGCCAAAAACAGTACGATGCCAACGAAAATTGGCAGAGCCTCGTACTTTACCAGCGACATAAACACGCACACCGTTGCCAGCGTTAGGAGCGTGCGGGCTGACGGTTTTCTTACCTTTAGCTCATCTGCCGCGCGCATCGTCAGTAAGCACGCCCATGCAACCAGTGGGAACAGCAGGTTGTCGTAATTTACCTGCCCCGCCACCTGCGGCACGATCGGGATAAGCACGAACAAAGCGAGGCACAGGTTGGTTAGCGCCAGCGAGACGCGGGCGCGCAGCAGCACGCGGCGGAACAGTACCAGGCCGGTTGCCGCCAGCGCTATATTAATAAAACGCAAAATAATCACTTGGGCCGTCTGCCCGTGCACGAACAGCGCGATCAAGCGGTACGGGAAACTCATCGTGTAGTGGTACAGATATGACGGGTCGCGCGGTACCGCGCCATATGCGTTGGCGTTTGGTGGCTGATGGCTCAAAAAGGGCAGCCAGTAATGGGAGTAAACTTTTATGAGCCCGAAGTGAAAATTCTCATCAAACGCCTGCGGGTACGCGGCCGACAAAGCAATCCACGCCGCTTCTATAACAAAAAAAGCCAGGATTGCTTTAGAGAAGCGACGAGAATTCAGTACGGCATAAAAACGTTGGAGTAGTGTTCTCATCAGAGCTGCGTCCCATTATACAGTACCAACTGCATGGCGGCTGAACATCTCGGCGCGGCGACTATTCCGAAGAGGTGCGCATGGTATTATTAAGCCCATGACACGGCTTCCCTTTGTTTCGCGGATGCTCACGCGTGCAGTCGCCCGGCTGAAATCGGCGACTGGTAAGCGTTTTAAACGATTCGTCGTTGCCGCCGTCATAGCGCTCGCCTCAAGTCAAATTACGTTAACAGTGTGCCTGGGCTTCCTTCGAATATCCGCAGGTGCGGCCGGCTTCCTTGCCTGGGCTGCCGGAGCGTTGGCCAGCTATATCATGTCGCGCTGGGCATGGGAGCGCAAAGGCCGCCCCAACTTACTGAAAGAAACCCTGCCGTTTTGGGTGATAGCCGTCTGTGTTGCCATAGTTCTGACTACCACCACCAAGTTTGCCAACGACGCAGCGCTATCCATGGGACTTGGCCACGCGCAGCGGGTACTATTCGATGACGCTGCCTACTTCCTGGCAAACTGCGTGACGTTCTTAATCCGCTTCTTCATTTTCCATTACATCCTTTTCGCCGACCGAAAGCCGTAAACGGGTTCGAGCGGGTAGTTGCGTTTGCCGGCTTCTTGTATTGTATAATGTCTGGAGATGAAAAAGTTGACCTGGCGTAAGATAAGAGCACGTTACCATTATTCCATAATTCTCCTTAAAGAATTGGTCCGGACAGACTTCAAGGTGCGGTACCAGGATTCAGTACTAGGATACCTGTGGTCACTGCTCCGTCCTCTATTCTTGTTTATTATTATGTACGTCGTTTTTGTAGACTTCTTGCATATCGGCAAAGGCATCGCGCATTGGCCGGTTGTGCTTCTGCTTAGTATAGTGCTCTGGAGTTTCTTCTCGGAAGTTACTAACAGTGGCCTGCGTGCGATCGTGGGCAAAAGTGGGATTATCCGTAAACTCAATTTCCCTAAATATACCATCATGATAGCAAACAGTATGTCAGCGCTCATTAATGTCCTAATAAACTTAATCGTTATTGCTATATTCATGGTGGCGAGCCACACGCCTGTCACCTGGTCCCTGTTGCTGGTTCCGGTCTGCATACTTGAAATGCTCGTTTTGGGCCTGGGAGTTGCATTTATCTTGGGAACCTTGTATGTGAAGGTGCGCGATATAAATTTCGTGTGGGATGTCATTATGCAAGGCTTACTCTACGGTTCGTTAGTTATGTATCCCGTAACTAAGGTTTCGAAGGACCATCCGTCTATTGCTAAGTTGCTCCTATTAAACCCTGTTGCGCAAACGATCCAGGATGCGCGCCATGCCATTTCTCCCTCCTCGATGCCGACAGCCTACCACTACCAGGAAAAGAATATGTGGATGGCTCTCATCCCGATAGCCATTACGTTACTTCTTGTTATTGTCGGCGGGTGGTATTTCAGAAAAAAATCACCATACTTTGCGGAGAATATTTAGGTGAAACTGTCAGATGATGTCGCTATACGGGTGCATGATGTTCACAAGGATTTTCATCTGCCCCACCACAAAGAAGACTCCATAAAGCACCGGGTCATTACCACGTTCCAAAAGAAGGACAAAGGGATTGATACACTGCACGCGCTGCGCGGTATCACCTTTGACATAAAGAAAGGGGAGTTTTTCGGCATTGTGGGCCGCAACGGTAGCGGCAAGAGCACACTGCTCAAGATCATTGCTGAGATCTATACACCGACCAAGGGACACATTACCCGCCGTGGCCGGCTGGTGCCCTTTATTGAACTAGGTGTGGGCTTTAACCCCGACCTTACCGGCCGCGAGAACGTGTATCTCAACGGGGCGCTCCTAGGTTTCACGCGCAAAGAAATCGATGCCATGTATGACGAAATCGTCGAGTTTGCCGAGCTTGGGGAATTCATGGATCAAAGGCTGAAAAATTATTCGTCCGGCATGCAGGTTCGGCTGGCATTTTCGGTCGCTATACGTGCAGACGGTGATATTCTCCTCCTCGACGAAGTCCTTGCCGTCGGCGACGCCGCTTTTCAGCGTAAATGCTACGATTACTTTAACAGTCTGAAAGAACGCAAAAAAACTATCATATTTGTCACGCACGGTATGGGCGCCGTCCGTGAGTATTGCGACAAAGCAATCCTAATAGAGAACGGGAAGATCGTTCAGGAAGGGAATGCAGAGGATGTCTCCAACGCATATACGCGCATGTTTAACCCATCAAAAGACCCCAAGCACAAGCAGACTAACGAACGGTGGGGTAGCGGTGAGGCTCAATTTACTGACATTACCGCCCATGTTACAGATGAAAAGGTAACGGTGGATGTCGTATGCAAGGGCAAACAAGCTGATCTGCGAAATGTTATTGTCGGTATGGATATATACGATGATAAGCAAAGGCTGGTGAGCGGTATCGACGACGAGGAACAGAAAAAGCACCAGTTCGATGTTGCAAAGGGCGAGACAAAGCACCTGCGATATGTATTTGATAACCTCTTTGGGGGAGGCGACTATAAATTTACCATTAGCTTGAAGTCTCGCAGTGGCGGCTATGTATATGATTTTTGGAGGGACGCCACGTCTTTTAGTAACACTAAGGACGTAGGCAGATACTTCCCGGTTCTATTACCGGTAGAGATCAAGGAAAAGTAATAGCCTAGAGCTGCTTGCGGACAAATTCCGCTATCGCCTCGACACTACTGCCGTCGTGATGGTAGAAGGTTTGGTCTTTGGTGGCTTGCCAGATCTTGTGATCGATGCCTTTTTCAAGCGCTTCTGCTAAAATTTTGTTCGTGTCGGCGACGTTATCCATGTCAATGTGTTCTGACCAGTCAACTACCTCGCGGATGAACTTGTAGTCATCAGGGCTTTGGCGGTGTTCGCCGACGTCGTAGACGAAAATCAGCGGCTTTTCTACCAAGATAGCCTCTAGGACAACGCTACTGACGTCGCCTAGAATGACGTCACTGGCACAAAGGACAGCTGGTAGCGTCAATGAGGGGTGCAGCCGCTCATCTGCCCAGAAAATGTTTTCTCTCGATGAGACAATTGCTTGGTATTCTTGGCGTATTTTAGCCGGAACTTGCGGGTGCAGCCGGAACAATACGGTATAAGAATCATTGATGTTGCGGAGCAGCTCTTTCCCAGTGTTGTAAATCGATGAAACTCCCCAAAATGTCGGCAAGTAGGCAACGATTTTCTTCCGTGGGTTGACGCCTAATTCCCATGTAACTTTGGAGCGCAGCGCTTTGTCTTTTCGTAATTCGTAGAGTTCATCCGTGCGCGCAACACCCAGGTCGACTAACTGTGCAGGGTTCATCCCACCATGTTCTATAAATTGTTTTTTGACAATTGGGCCCAAGGCCGCCATGTAGTCGTATTGCTTGATCAATTCAAGCCGTCCGGCGTTGGCCATGTAGTCTTTTAGCATGTTGCCGTGCGTCAGGAATACGGTTTTGGGTTTCGTCAAACGAATCGATTCGTCGAAATCGTATAGCTCATAGAACAGTACAACCTTAGCGTTCTTATTTAAGTAGTCGACGGTCCGTTTTAAATCCTTATCGATACTTAGATAGTGGTAGATCGGCTTAAATCTGAACCCGAAGCGTGTCAGCTTGCTCGGCTTATCGTCGATGGCGATGACTGGCACGCCGTATTTTTCAACTTCCCGCTTGGCCTTTCCGGACAAGACGACAAACGTGCCGCCAAGTTCCTTGTGCAGCGGCAACGCGTGCAAGATATGGCTGGAAATGTTCCCGAGAAAGTAGTAAATGCCGTTGTCGGCGCGTTTGCCGGCGTTCATGCGGCTTCGGCCTCGACTTTTTCCAGCTCGGCGATAATGCCTTTTATGGCAGTCGAAGATATAGTTGGCGTACGCTCCAGATATACGACATCGCAGAACTTTTTCAGCTCGTCGAACTTGCCTGCCCAGTCATTGCCCATGACAAACACATCTACTCTATGTGATTTGATATCATTTTCTTTTTGCTCCCAGTTGCTCTCGGGGATTACTTGGTCGACATAGCTGATGGCCTTGATCAGTTCCTTGCGCTTGCCGTAGGGCATGTGCGGCGCTTTGCCTTTGACCTCATTGAATTTATCCGTCGATAAGCCGACAATCAATTTGCCGCCTTCGGCTAGCTCTTTCGCCCGGCGTAGCAGTTCGATGTGGCCGTAATGCAAAAGATCAAACGTGCCGTATGTAATGACTGTTTTCATAGGCTTTGTCCAGTATAGCGTATTTTGCTAAGTGGGGGGTGAAACTATATAATCAATAACAGATTGTGAAAGTTACGAAAACCGCCAAAAAGGTCACGGTGATTATCCCTATTTATAACGCTGCACGATATTTGCAACGATGCTTGGATTCGGTGTATGAGCAGACATACCAAGAGCTAGATATTATCGCCGTTAACGATGGCTCAAGCGACGAAAGCCTAGCAATCCTCAGAGAAAACGCAAACCAGCATAAAGATCTTACCATTATCGACCAGAAGAATCATGGCCAAGGCCATGCTCGCAATCGTGCGCTCAAAAAAGCCACGGGCGAGTATATCCTGTTTGTCGACGCCGACGATTATATCGATCCGAGTACGCTGAAAATACTTGTAGCGGAAGCGTCCAAGACCGGGGCGGACGCCGTGCATTGTGGCTGGAAGGCTAGCGATGACGCGGAACAATACAGCCCGCGCGACATTTTTGACACCAGGACGCTGACCGCCAGCCAATGTGACGAATTTTTACGGATACCGAATTATTTTAGTGTCAACAGTTTGTACCGACGCGCGTTTCTGCGACAGCACGGGATTTATTTCGGCGAGGGATACATTTACGAGGACAACGAATTTATCGTCCAAGTCGCCACTAGCGCAAACAAAATATCGTTTGTAGACGACCCCCTTTATGTCGTGCATTTTGGCCAAAACTCTTCGACTCGCACCGCCAGCACCGACAAGCATTACAAAGACTTCTTAAGCGCCGTAGAGAAATCCTTTGCGGTGCTTGAGTCCCGCCTGCCAGAAAGCAAGGCCTATCTGGCCAGCTACTTCTTAGAGAAGTTTATCATCTACTATCAGCGCCGTGTGCCCCGGAAATTTAAAAGGACATACCTTCGAGAATTTGTTAACAATATGAGCGACAAAGGAGTTACCGTTCCAAAAGGCGCAGCAGTCAGCAAGTTTTTGCGTATGTGTGCCAGACTGAAGATTTTCACGAATCGTCGGTATAGGTTATTCGGTTGGTGTGTATTCTACAAAACACGAATATTGCCCGTGCTGAAAAGCTAGTAACCTCAAAGGCTTAATCCAGGGCTCTGTCTACGCGTAGTCTGATGTTAGGGGGTGACAAATATGTCATCACCTTTGGCCTGCTCCCAATCTTTTGATGGCCGAAGGAGTTTCTAGCTACGCATCTTCGTACATGAGGTACTCTCTCGTAATGAGCTGCCTTGCATCGGGCCTTAGGATTTCCCAGCATTTTTGAGTGATGAAAGGGCGGTCAAATACATTTACAGGTGTAGAGAGCGATGCAATGAGAGTTGGCTCTGCTGAGAAAAAGCAGTTAAGGCCATCGAAGAGGGCCATCGTATAGCCTGTACCCGTAAGGATATTCGACCAGGCTGAGCTTACATTAATGCGCGTGTGCGGCTTGGTAGCTTCAACTATAACAACGCGTGGCCGGTATTTTGCAAAGTCCAGTGATTGTAAGACGGACTTTTCGCTGCCCTCGACGTCCACTTTTAATATGTCAACTGGCTGACTCTTTGCTATGTGTCTCGCGTAAATTTCATCTAACGCCATCTGCTGCGCTTGAAATGTTTTAGTGGTTCGGCCCTCATGCTTATATTCATCGGCCAGAGTTTTAACTGAAGTGGCGCAAGCTGGCTTGCTTGGGATGTTGAACATCGTGATCGGTCCTTCCGAATTTCCGATAGCTACATTAAGGTTTACGTCACGTGCTCGATCTCGCTCAAGCAATCTATGGAATGCGGGCTGGGGCTCAATGTTTATTCCGTGCCAACCATTACGATAAAAGTGACAGGTGAGTGAAGCCCTTGAAGGATGCCATGCTCCTACGTCGACATAGAAGCCGTTTTTCTGATTCTGGAACACACGATCTAATACCACATCCTCGAAGTTGTCCGCGTAAGAAATCATCATATTTGATCTCCATTCTTCACGCAGCCAGCCAATGCTAGTCGTTGTTTGTGATAATGACATTTGTGGTTGTCTTAAATATTGTCTTCGTAGCGTAGCATGTGAGCAGAATAGGCCCAAGTTTCAATTGGCAACGCATTTAAGGTATACCCCTCATACTTCGCTTTCCACCTCAACCCCGAAACTTTAAGCAAATCCAACCAAAACAAAAACAACTATGGCTACGACCTTCACAATTGATCCCGACGAACGCACTCGGCTGATGCAGCAAGCACGGACTAATAAG
>DASXEX010000016.1:0-6157 GCA_036489905.1 Saccharimonadales bacterium (SeqCode) | reverse complement strand
CACCAGAAGGTTTGGAAGCAACAGTCTACGGGAAGAGACGACTACGATTGTAGTCTCCCAAGGTTAATCTTGTTGCCTCCCAGACCGTCCGGCTTATTGTAACTCCGCACAGAGGTGGGAGCTATGGGTAATATACAAGGTTAAATGTACCGATCCAATCACCGTCTCGGTATGCCTGCTCGCGAGTTTTGACCACTCCACTTGGCTTGAAGGATGGTGGCAAAAGTACATCTTTTTTCATCCATATTGGTAGCTTAACATGCTATCAATTGAGCGTCTAACTGCCCCGTTAGGCTGTAAGAGATTACTGGGGAAAATGGGTATGCGGAATGTTGGTTGATAGTTTGATCGTGCCGGTGTCGAGGAGAATGTCGAGGGCAACTGCGGCAAGCACCAGAATTATCACGATTGCCGCGAGCCACTTCCACGGACGCTTGCCCGCAGGCTTGTGATGGAACGAGACGACGGGTTGCGCAATATCGGCAACAGGTTCGGGCTTGGCAGTCGCAATGGATTCTGGCAGTGCGACTGAGGCTTCATCGGCCGGAAGTTTGGGCTGCTCGAGCTCGGACGCGGGTTGCGCCGGCGTTTCTGGCCCAGCTGGCAGCACTGCCGGTTGCGCTAGAGCTTCGGATGATTTCGGCGGCTCAGCAACTTCGGCTTGGGCCGGGGTTTCGGCAATCGGAGCGATGCTTACTTCATCATTTGCGTCCATGAGTTTACGTTCGGCAACGACAGGCGGTTTGTCTGCGACTGGCGCGGGTTTGTCGGTGAGTGTGGAGTCTTGCACCTGCGGTTTGTGACCGACGATTATCGGGCGCGACGTTGGCGAAGGCTGTGCTTTGCCGGGCCGCATGATGTCAAAAACTTTCGGCGCGCCAGCCAATTTTTTGCCAGAACTCATCTCAAAACCCCCTCCGGCAGCCGAAAGCGACATGCAGGAGTAAGCTGACGGTTTTCTTGGGCCAAAGCGTAGCCGAAGCTACGGTTTGGAACAAAAAATTGGCGGGTTGCCCCGCATGTTGGTTGCAGGCAGGTGCGAGTTTTGGGATGAGTTCTACACTCACTCACGACTTTTCTCCTAAATCGTGCAGCATGCGGTAGGTGGCGTCAACGATGCCGGTGAATTTAACGTAGTTGATGCTCGCGCTACCAGGTAAAGCTCCGTCGCAGCCCTCAACCTCTAAATAGCCACGCGCGGTCTGATCATCCACACTGCCACCGTATATTACGCGTACTTCATCGGCTACTTGCTTGCCATAAAGCTCAGCAACCTGATGCCGAACGAACTTAATCGCTTCCTTTACCTGCGACGGCTTAGCCAGCTCACCGCCAAAGGTACTAATCGCCCACACCGGCTCATAGGCGATGACAATATCCGCGACTTCTTCAGCCGTCAGGTTGTAAAGGGCTGTCACGATCTGATCGTGCAGCACTTGGCGGGTCATGCCGTCTTTTCGCTCTTCCTTGTTTTCACCGATGCACAGAATGGGTGTGATGCCGTTGCGAAATGCCGCAGCCACTTTGTCGCGCACTGTTTCGAGTGTTTCATTGAAATAAATTCGCCGCTCGGAATGGCCGACAATAACGTAATGCACCAGGTCACGCAGCATGGTGCATGAAACTTCGCCGGTGAACGCACCCTCGTCTTTGAAGTACGCGTTCTGTGCCGCTAGCCTAAATTTGCGCCGGTCGATCTGCAAACTGAGCGGCTGCAAACTCAACATGCTCGGCGCCAGCACGACTTCGATATCGCGGTGGACTTTGATGCGCTCGTTCAGCCGGTGCACAAGCAAACTCGACTGCTGCACGTTCAAGTGCATCTTCCAGTTACCGGCAATCATTATTCTACGCATAATTTCAAGCTTATTGTAGCACCCTAGCCATCTTTATTCATTAGCGCTTCGACGCCGGGGAGTTTGCGGCCGGCCATGAGTTCCAGGCTGGCGCCGCCGCCGGTCGAAACGTGGTTGAAGGCGCTGACAAGTTTTCGTTCCTCTATATACGCCGCGGTGTCGCCGCCACCAACGAGGCTGAACGGACGATGGCCGAACTGGCCGGTCATGGCCTCCATGAGCAAGTCGGTGCCGTGCGCGTACGGCCCAATCGGGCCTTGCAAACCGGCTGTTTCGGTCACGCCCATCGTGCCGTTCCACACGACCGTGTTCGCGAATTGCATGCTGCCGGCAATGAATGATGCGGAAAACGGGCCGATGTCCAAAATCATTTCGTGCTCGCCGATGCGGCTCGCCAGTAAGGGGGGACGCTTTGGATAATTTTCGATGTCGGCGATAATATGCGCACTCCAGTCGACGATGCGCGTCGGCGCGACTTTATCAAGCTTGCTCGCCACCACGCCGTCTTGCGGCAGGTAGAAAATAAAGTTTTGGTTTTTGGCCTTTGCCCGCGCTTTTTCAAGAATATCTTTGGCTACTGGCACATCATCTTTGTCCGCCTTGCTTGCACCGATGTGCACGCCCTCGGCCAGCAAAAACGTATCCGCCATTGCGCCGCCGACGACCACGAAATCCGCAATGTCGATGAATTTATGTAGCACGTCGATTTTGTCAGCAATCTTCGCGCCGCCGATTACCGCCATCAACGGCCGCGCCGGATTTTCCATCACATTCGTAATCGTGTCGACTTCTTTTTCGAGCAGCAGCCCAGCCACGCCAGGCATGTATTTCGGCAATTCCGAAACCGACACAGCTGGATGATGCACGACACCAAATGCGTCTTGCACAAAAATATCAGCCAAACTCGCCAGCTGCTTGGCAAAAGCCTCGTCGTTGGCTTCTTCTTCGGGATGAAATCGGACATTTTCCAGCAGCAGAACTTGGCGTTCGCTCAAACCTTCGGCAGCTTTGGCTACGCGCTCGCCCACACAATCCGGCACGAACTCGACATCTTTGCCCAAAAGTTCTTTGAGCCGCTTCGCAACCGGAAACAAACTCAGAGAATTAACCACCTTGCCTTGCGGCCGCCCAAGATGCGAGCAAATAATCAGTCTCGCGTCCTGTTCCAACAAATACTTGACCGTCGGCAGCGACTGCTTAATCCGATAATCGTCGGTGATATTGCCCTTGTCATCGAGCGGCACATTATAATCCGCACGCAATAGAACTCGCTTCCCCCGCAAATCCACATCCCGAACGGTCTTTTTCGTAAACATCCCACCCCTTATTTCTAACCCTATTAAACCACAAGCGAAAAACTTGGGGCAAGTTTGTATTGAGAATTACGAGCTCAAACTTGGCGGCCGCTGATTTCTTCCTCATTTTCCGGCGCGAAGGGCGGCGCAGTAACAATCAAAAACTCGCCTTTGCCACTGATGCCATGCGGCACGCCGGCCGGGATGACGAAGGTGTCGTGCGTTTGCGCTTCGTATGTTTTTTGACCGACCCTAACAGTAAAAGCGCCGCTCAGTATAAAATAAACACGGTCGCTGACGTGATTGGCCCTAGTCGGGTGACTGCCTTGAAGCTTGCCGAGCGCGACATCGAACTTAAAATCTGTGCCATCAAATAGTGGTGCTATGTCCAGCGCGGCGTCCACGTTTCGGGTGGGCACATCCTTTCTGGAAATCTTCATAGACTTATTCTATACCCCTCATACTTCGCTTTCCACCTCAACCCCGAAACTGCCTACGAACGTTTCAGCGGATTTACGAGCTTCAGTTCTTGAATGTGCTCAAAGTCGGCCGTGTTCGCCGTCCAGAGTTCGCAATCATATTCCAACGCCATGGCGGCGATGATCGCGTCGCCCAGCCCCATACGCTTTATCTGCCGGATCGCGATAGCGCGAACAATCACTGTCTCCGAAAGGTCGTATTGCATTGAAGCGTTAAAAAGCCGGATAAGCTGGTGCTCTTCGCCGACGCTTAAGGAGTGAAAACCTAGCGCCTCAATACGCGTCACACTTGCGTAAGCAATGTCTTCGTCGCCCAAAGCGTCTCCGGATAACGTCTGATTTGCCAGATAAATACAGATGTTCGTGTCGAGCAGTATCATGAACTACTCTCTGCCTGGAAGAGGACGGTCTTTGCGAATTTCGCGCTGCCAGGCTACCGGATCTTTAATGCCTGCTAATCCTCTTGGAGCGGCAGCGGCCGTCGCGGCTTGTAGGTCTTTAATTATTTGCTGTATCTTGGCATGATCTTGCTTCTTGTACTTCTGTGCCAGTGGAATACCCACCTTGTCACCAAGCTTCAAATGCGCATCCTCGACATATTTTTTGGGAACACGAAGTGCATACGAGTTGCCGGTTTTAATGACGGTGACTGTGTAGTTACTCATGGTAACTACTATAGATACGCCGTCCGCTTGCGTCAAGCTGAAAAATCGCAGCAAAACCCGCTTTTCCCCATACGCAGCATTGGCAACAAACGTATACCGGGGCCGTATTAATTAGGGGTCGTTGTAGCTCGGGCGGGCGGATCGCAAGTGACGGTATCGATTTTTAAGCTACCCGATTGCTTGGCCGCAGTGAATTTAATTGCTACCGAATTACTGGCAAAACTCTCCGTGACCGTTCCCGCAGCGCTGGTCGACGTGGTTGTCACGCCCGACACACTGATGCTATCCGGCAAAGTCTGGGCACACAGCATTGGGTCTTCCGCATACGAGCCGGTTGCGGGCTTGTAATACGAAAGCAGGTTTGCGGTACCATATTGTTTGACAAGATTGGCCGTGCAGGTCTGATCGGCATTGCATGCTTTGTACTTAGTATAAAAATTAGTGAGCAGCTGCGTAGCTGCAGATGTGCTTACCTTGGCTGGCTGAGCTGGTGGCGTATTTGTGTTAGCCGACGTGCTGGCTTTAGCCGGCGGCGTAGTCTTGTGATGGTCTTTATACACCAACCACCCCACTGCACCGATTAGAATGATAATGATAAGTACTAGCAAGGTCTCAACTGCGCCGAAACCTTTTTGGTTCTTTGATAGTTTGTTCATATTTTAAGCATAAACTTAATGATTGCTGGATGCAAAGGAAAAAGCTCGCGAGCCGCCATTGCAAACTATTTCAGCACGCGGACTTTGGTGCTGCCGACGTACTGCCTTTGCTGACGAGAATTTTCAGCCTAAGCATCACCGAATATGGCGCTGGCTTGGTTTTGCGCGTACGCCGCCAAGGCTTTCAGCGCTTTGGCGTTTTTAGACAGCGGGCTTACGAATTGTTTCTCCGGACACAAAACGCCGATGTTTATGTCGTCTGCGTACTGCTTGCCCGACGCAAAGCCATGATTTTTCAGCCTGGCAATATGCGCGGTTCGAAAATCTTTTGAAAATTTGCGCAAGATAATCCGGTCCAGCAGATGTTCGGACGCCGGTAATTTTTCGCGGCTGAAGGGATAATTCATGACAACCAAAGTGTCGGTTGCGCCGAGCGTCTTTATCGCGAAGTCTATTGGCGTCGTGCAACCACTCGTCCCGTCCGCATACAATGTGCCGTTTATAGCGGCCTGCTGTTTGACAATTACGGGGAGCGCGGACGAAGTGATGATTGCCGACACGACATCGAGCTGCGGATATTCCGATAGGTTTAGGTAGACGCCTTTTCCGGTTGCGACTTCGGTCATGCCGACGTGCATGCGCGTGCGGGATTCTCGTATCGCGGCCTGGTCGAGCGGCTTGACCTCGCGAAAAACATGCTCCAAAAAGCCAATGTCCATAATATTTTTGGGACGTAAAACGTTAATGAATTGTTTGTTCGGCAAATCTTCATAATAGACGGACGGGCCGACCGCCGCCTGTCCGGCCAGAAAATAGGCGACCGCGCAGGCTCCGGCCGATATGCCGATGGCGTCGTCAAAAACGTCACCAAAGCCAAACGCTTCCAATGCCGCCGTTATGCCGGTCGAATAAACGCCGCGCATACCGCCGCCGCCAATAATCAACGCGGTTCTAATACGCTCGTGCGCCGGGTCGCCGGCCGCCAGCAGCCGCTTTTTTTCGCGCAACCGATCGACCAGCTGGTGACCGGCGCCTGCGGCTATAATCTGCTCTCCAAGCCTCGCCATATATACCAATCATAAATAGCTTTTCGTCACCTGCCGCTTCATGCTAAAATTCCTAAGCCAACCTTTAAAACAAAAACCACCATGCCAAGCTCACTCGCCATTGATCCTGACGAACGTTCTCAGCTCGAAGCCTTGGCCC
>DASXEX010000003.1:0-3926 GCA_036489905.1 Saccharimonadales bacterium (SeqCode) | reverse complement strand
CAAGACAGCGGCTACGCCGCCGTATTACGTGACCAATTAACTACCTCGTTTTAAGCCCAATTAACGTGTAGCGACATTAATTCAGTGCATTTAACAGAGAGAAAACGGGCTAAAAACCTCCACGAAGTGGCCTTTAGGTCCGACTGTAGTAACTCCTGTCACTATTACTACCCATTTAATCTTTGACTGGGCAGCAGACGCTGAAGTTGCGGATATAGTACGAGGTGCGCAAGCAAATCCTGAAGAGCTCACGGATATGGCTCATCTTATTGGCGCTAGCGTGGTTAGCGAGCGCATCGACCTCATTGTGCGTACTGGCTTAGTACACACTGAACACGGGGGACGTTTATCCGGCGTGATTCCATGGCATTCACCCGAAGCAGAATTACAGTTCCTACCGATACAGTTTCCCGCCTTTACCGCGTCGGATATGGCCGTTGCGCTAGAAGCGTATGCTAATGTAGAGCACAAAAACCAGGTGCACGTGTAAGTTGATTCGTGGGTTCCGCAGCTAGTTGTGAGTAAAACTACTTCTTCGGTTTGACTTCGTTGCGGCCGAGGTTTTTCTTGGTTTCTACGAACAGGACATGCTTGCGAAGTTTCGGGCTGTATTTGCGCAAGGACAATTTGTCCGGCGTGTTCATCGTATTTTTGCTCGTGTAATAAATGCGCTCGCCGGATTCTTCGCTCACGAGCCCGACCAATTTCCGCTTGTCATTTTTTGCCATGTTTAAACAATCTTTCTCTGAATTATTGTTTTATATTAACAGATACGAGTGCGAATGTAAATAAAAATACCGGTTGATCAGACCGGTATTTTTATTCCCCTTGCAAGGTGGATAGATGAGTATAAATGTATTCTTTTGGTTTACATTTATTTTTCGTAAGAAGTATTTCTTTTGGATTTACTTCTACATTATGTAACCTAACAAAGCTTGAGCACTTTGTCAAGCTTAAAAATTTTGGCTCGCGGATGGTACAATGACAATGAATATGGAAGCTGAGCTTCAGAAAATACGTGAGCCTATCAGAGGTTTTATTGGACGGATTGCGATTTGGCTGGATCGGGCGAGTGGCGGCAAATTGTCGCCGGAAGCGGTGACGCTGTTCGGGTTTGCGATGCACGTGCCGATCGCGTTGCTGATTGCGATGCGGCACAACATTTGGGCGGTTGTTTTGTTGGTGATTTTTGGCCTGTTTGACGCACTTGACGGCACGTTGGCGCGGCTGCAAAATCGTTCCGGCCCGCGCGGTATGCTGTTGGATTCTACGACCGACCGCATGAAAGAGATTTTGTTGTACGTCGGCGCGGCCTACGCCATTATCGCCAGCACCGGCCGGCCATACCTCGCTGTTTGGGCCGTTGCCGCTTGCGGCTGCTCGTTGCTGACGAGTTATGTCAACGCGTGGGGCGACGCGGTGATGTCGCGGTTCCACGTCAACAAACACACGACCAATAAATCATTCCGCGGCGGCTTGTTTCCATTTGAGGTGCGGATGTTCGTGCTCGTCGTTGGTTTGCTGAGCAATCGGTTGGCTGTGGCAGTCGTCATCATTACATTCGGCGCAGCGTACACGGCGCTTGGGCGTCTGCTGAAAATTTTCAAACGCTTAAGCAAAGATAATGTTCAAAATTGACCTGCACACACATTCGCAAGACTCACCTGACGGCAGTTTAACGCGCGAGGATTATCGGCGGATGCTGGAAAGCGGCGGGCTGGATTTTATCGCCCTGACAGATCATAACTCGATTGAGTTCGCAAAAAAACTGCGCGAAGAATTAAGCAAAAAAATTATCGTCGGCGAAGAAATTACGGCGCGTGAGGGCGAAATCATTGGATTATTTTTAAGTGAAGTAATTCCGGCGGGTTTGACCGCAGCCGAAACTGTGGCCAAAATTCACGAGCAGGGCGGGCTGGTCTATATTCCGCACCCGTTTGAAACGGTGCGCAAAGGCTTGCCGCTTGCCGCACTCGATGCAATTGCTGGACAAGTTGACATCATTGAAACGCACAACGGTCGCGCAATGTTCCAAAACAAAGGTGGGCAAGCGAAATCATGGGCCGAGGCTCACGGCAAACCGACGGCCGTGAGCAGTGACGCGCACGGCCGCGCCGGCTGGGGCAAGACTTACAATATTGTCGCGGCAACGCTCACGCGCGAAAATTTGGCAGCGCTTCTCGCGAACGCCACTTATCAAAAAGGCTTTGTCGGCGCGCGCGGCGTTTTGTATCCGAAATTCAATCGTGCGAGGAAAAAATTCCGCCGTGCTTAAAGAACTTTTATTTGCCATCTGGTTTTTTGCGCCGGCTGGCGTGGCCAACGCGACGCCTGTGTTTACGGCCAAGCTGCCGATCTTGCGTAGCTTAAAAGCGCCGATGGATTTTGGCAAAACTTTCCGCGGGCAGCGCGTGTTTGGCTCGCACAAAACCTGGTGCGGCTTCGTGGCCGGCGTGGTGATGGCGACGATCGCGTTGGCAGTGCAACAAGCCCTGGTCGCTCATCTCGCCTGGGCACGCACGCTCACCACGCAAGTTGATTACCGCGGTTTGCCGACACTTATTCTCGGCCCGCTATTTGGCATTGGCGTGCTCGGTGGCGACGCCATCGAGAGCTTTTTTAAGCGCCAGCGCCACATTCCGCCGGGCCACGGTTGGTTCCCCTTCGACCAAAGTGATTACATCATCGGCGGTGCCATCACGACCGCTCCATTTGTTCGTCTGAGCCTCCGCGAATATATTCTACTCATCGTTTTCTGGGTAGCCGCCCAGATTATCGCGACTTACATTGGTTTTCTAATTGGATTCCGGGAGCGCCCGATATAAGTACTGAAAAATGTGGAGCCGTCTTCGGGATTTGAACCCGAGACCCCTTCCTTACCATGGAAGTGCTCTACCACTGAGCTAAGACGGCTTGCGACGAACCCATAAATAGTAGCAAAATTAGTTTGTTTTTGCTACACTTTGTATCTGTAAGCAGTTGCCGACATAGCTCAGTGGCCAGAGCGGCTGTTTTGTAAACAGCGGGTCGTGGGTTCGAATCCCTCTGTCGGCTCCAGTTAGCTCCTTAAGGAAAAGAGCAGCTCGCCAAAATGTATTTCATTTTGGCGGCGCGATGAGAAAAACCGCTAGGTTTGTCTCATGTTTCAAGCAGGGTTACTCAAGCGGTCAACGATGGCAGACTGTAAATCTGCTGGCTTCGCCTTCGAAGGTTCGAATCCTTCACCCTGCACCATAATCTAAGTATTCGGTGCGTTAGAATTTATGAAATATGCGTCGCGTGCTGGCGAAAAACTCGAATATGCACTACACAATCTGCACGTAGACGTACGTGGATTGCTCTGTGCGGACTTTGGTTCGAGCACTGGTGGGTTCGTGGATTGTTTGCTGCAGGAAGGTGCGAGAAAAGTCTACGCCATCGAGACTGGCTACGGCGTTTTAGATTGGAGGCTGCGAAACGACGAACGGGTCGTAGCCATGGAGCGGACAAATGCCATGCACGTGATGCTTCCGGAAAAGGTCGGGCTTATTACCATAGATACTAGTTGGACAAAACTAAACAAGGTTGTCCCGAATGCTTTGAAAAATCTGCTGCCAGCCGGGCACCTATTAGTTTTGGTAAAACCGCATTATGAAGCCGGGCCGCACGTGCTGCGCAGTGGCAAGCTTCCAGAAGTGCTTATTCCGGAAGTGTTGAATAAGGTTCGCGCCGATTTATCAGAACTTACTGTCAAAATTCTCGGAGAAGTGGAATCGCCCATCGTGGGCAGCAAGGGTAAAAATAAAGTTACTACTCAGCCCCACCCCTCTTGCATCCCGTACATAACCGCGCTAGCATAAGCGGTAAATGACAAAAATAAACCTTGCGGCTACCAAGCAGCTCATTGCAGACCGCCAGGAGCTCCTCGCCTTACCAAAAGGCCAGCT
>DASXEX010000034.1:0-24702 GCA_036489905.1 Saccharimonadales bacterium (SeqCode) | reverse complement strand
GACCAGCCCCACCCTCATCCGGAAAGACCGCAATCCTCCCAGAAAACGGCATCCGGATAACAAGGTACTGGACTTCTACAAGCGGAAACGGAAGATTGTTATATGAGGCTCGGGGGGTGGGGGCTTAAGTTAATGGCGGTGACGTCTAGGGCTCGGGATGTATAACCCGGTCCTAGATACAGCAATTGCGGCAGGGCTAGAATCGGCAGAGCTGTCATAGGAAGCTAAGCTACTCTGCTATGCTGAAATGATGACGCTGAAACTGGTTGATGCGCATTGCCACATTCATGAGGCGGCGGAACATTTTGCTGGTGAGAGCGAGACGCGAATTCGGTGGCAGCGCACGGGCAATTTGACGCCGGACGCGATGATTCGTTCGGCGGCTGATGTTGGTGTGACGCGCCTGATTTGCGTAGGCACAACCTTGCGGGATAGCGAGCTCGCGGTAAATTTTGTGCAAAAGCGCGAGAATTGTTGGGCGAGCATCGGTATCCATCCGCACGAAGCAAAAGATCACCTCGATAAAGCCAAGCAAAACGCATTAGTCACGCTGGCTACGAAACCGAAAGTCGTGGCCGTGGGCGAGTGCGGACTGGATTATATTTACGAACATTCGCCGAAAGAAGCTCAAGCGAAAATCTTGCGCTTACAGATTGAACTGGCGCTTGAGGCAGATTTACCGATGATTTTCCACGTGCGCGATGCGTTCGACGATTTCTGGCCGATTTTTGACGAGTATAAAAATATCCGCGGCGTCATTCACAGTTTTAGCGCCAGCCAGAAAGAACTCGACGAGATTCTGAAGCGGGATTTGTATGTCGGCCTGAACGGCATCATGACGTTTAGCAAAAATTCCGCGCAGCTTGCGGCCGCCAAGGCCGTGCCACTCGATAAGCTCGTGGTTGAAACCGATGCGCCTTTCTTGACTCCTGCCCCAGAAAGAGGTAAAATATGTGAACCGAAGCACGTGCAGCTGACCGCGCAGTTCTTGAGCGATTTACGAGGCGAAACACTCGAAACATTTGCCGCCGCAACTACGCGCAACGCCTGCCAGCTGTTCGGTCTAACTTAGGAGCAAGCGAGAGGTGTGTGATGGTCGGCGAGGCGCAGGAAGAAACGTTTACCAAAAATTTACCGCGCGGGACACGCGAATTTCTTCTGGACGGCGTGAAAAAACGCACGTCCGTAGTCGAAGGTGCAACGGGTTTGGTGATGCGACTCCTGAGGCGAGCCGATCGGGAGGCAATGTTAACGCTTAAAGCGCACAATATTCCTCGTACCGCCATTCCCGCGAAAGTGGGAATTCAGCCAGTTAGGGAATCTTCTTATGGTGCATTCCCGGCCAAGACCAATAATGGCACGGACGACGCCAGTGCTTTGCCTGCCGCGGATCGATCTGCCCAACAAGTCGCCCGGTAAGAGGTTGCAAATGCCCTGCAGACGGAAGTTGTCGTAGTAGCTCCAGCTCCAGCGGAAGCATCCACCCGGCCGCAGCTTGAGCAGCCACAGTCAAGGCACAATGGCTTGAACGAACGGGAGATACTTGAGCAAATTAATGCGATTCACAACAATCCGAAGGCGTCCAATGAGACTTAGCAATCTAATACCCACTTCGCAAAATAAGCAGTACGCTGTCGAACGGCGGCGGGCCGAGCTGTACAAATCGTTGATTCATTACGAGGCAAAAATCGGTGGTGAAGTGTTCGGACCGATTCCCGAAGGCTATGCCCGGGAATTTTTCTGCTTGGACGAACGCACGTGGATGTGGCACGAGGAGTGGACGGACGAAAGCGGCCGCCGCCACATCATGACGACCCGCTACGACGTGCGGCCGAATGGTGTCTTCAAATCGCAAGGTACCAATTCGTATCGGCCGCTGTCTGCCGAAGAGGCCAGCCGTCTCTACGATGCCGTTGTTTTGTATTATCAGCGGGTGATGCCGGAGCTTCAGCGCCTCCAACTCGCGTAAGCTTTCTCAAATTCGTATACTTTTATGATGAATAAACGACTAATTTACTTGGATTATGCGGCGGCCACACCGATGGATGAGCGGGTGCTTGCGGCTATGCGGCCGTATTTTTCGGAGAAATTTTTCAATCCGTCGGCAACGTATTTGGTGGCGAAGGACGTGGCCAAGGATTTGGCCGAAGCTCGCGGAAGGGTGGCACATTGGCTGGGCTCGCGACCGAGCGAGATTATTTTTACCGCCGGCGGGACTGAAGCGAACAACCTCGCCGTCCAGGGCATTATGCAAAAGTTTCCGGACGGAAATGTCGTGGTGAGCGCGGTCGAACACGAATCGGTGTTGGCACCGGCCGAAAAGTCCAACCACAAAATTGCGCCGGTCGATAAATACGGCATGATTGACGTCGCAAAACTTGCCGAGCTCATTGACGAAAAAACCGTTTTGGTGAGCGTGATGTACGCGAACAATGAGGTCGGAACGATTCAGCCGATCCGCGAAATCGCAAAGGTGTTGGAGCAAGTTCGAACCGAGCGGCGTAAGGCCGGCAGTCACTTGCCGCTCTATTTCCACACCGATGCGGCGCAGGCGGCCATTTACCTTGATCTGCACACGGCGCGTTTGGGCGTGGACATGATGACTGTTAACGGCGGGAAAATTTACGGGCCGAAGCAATCCGGCGTGTTGTTTGTTGGTGCCGGCACAAATCTCGAGCCGCTGATTTTGGGCGGCGGTCAGGAACGCGGTGTCCGCAGCGGCACGGAAAATGTGGCGGGCGCAATTGGTTTAAGCGTCGCGCTCGATTTGATCCAACAAAATCGCCACGAAGAGTCACGCCGTCTGCAAGAGCTGCAAAAATATTTCTTTGAACAACTCGAAACAAAAATTCCGCAGGCCACCATCAACGGTTCGCAGAAAAAGCGCCTGCCGAACAACGTGCATATTACGATTCCGGGCGCGGACAACGAGCGTCTGCTGATGCAGCTCGACGAAGCCGGCATTTTAGCCGCAGCCGGCTCGGCCTGCAGCGCCAGCAACGAAGAACCGTCGCACGTCCTGCGTGCCATGGACCTGACCGACGCCGACGCCCAAGCCTCTCTGCGTTTCACTATGGGCCGTGGCACCACCAAGGCCGACATCGACCGCACTATACAAATGCTATCATTGCCTAAAGTATGACACTTATACAAAATACCAAGTTTTTTGCCGCTAAGAAACAACCGCACAAGCCTGTCATTTTACTATGCGGTTTCGGCGGTGCTATTTGGCAGACTAAGCGGCTCATAACTACGTTAAATCGAGCCGGCTATGACGTAACCGCGCTTGACTTCTCAAAGAAAGTTCTAAACTCAGGAGACCCAAAATTGCTGCTAGAATTAGTGGATGAAGTTGTGGCGTTCGTGGAGGATGAAGCTCAAAAAACAGAGGAGAAGATTCTGCTGATAGGTATTAGCCTCGGCTCACTGCTCACTTTAAATGTTCTCCGAAGGTCAAAATTGTATGCCACAGGAATCGGCATTACCGGCGGCAATATAGTAGACGTTGCTCAGAATATATACGGTTCAAAGGTTTGGCCCCAAACACACGCGGAGCTATCGGAATTATGGAAGGGCGTAAACATTCATACAGACCCGAAGCGCCTGGCGGGAAAACGGATGTTATTTGTTTTGCCGACCAAGGATAAGCTGATTGACACTCGCGAAGTGCTCGCCGAAATTAAACTACAGGCTAAGAATGGTAACATTATTGAGCTCGTAGAACGGGGCTCGTTTGGCCATGTCGGAACGATTATCGAGGAGACGATTTTATTTCCAGGACGCGTGAAGGGTTACATCGACAGACTTGGGCTGTCTTAAGGCGCATGCGTTTTTGCTCAAACCTGTAATTACGGCTAAGGATAAACGATTCACCGATTCGGTGCTCGAACGCTTTCTCGCCTAAAACAAAAGCGGTATACTAAAAGTCAACATGGCAAAACATAAACGTATTCTCGCGGCAATAGCATTGCTTATATTGGCTGCATTACCGCTTGGAGTTGCAAAGGTCGCAAGTGCGCAGGCGGTGGTGCAGAGTTATGGGAGTGACAGTAGCTTAACTCCGGGCATGATTGTCCAGCTGGATACCAAGGATCCGAGCAAGGTCGCGCCGGCCACGCAAGGTACTATCGACCGTATTCACGGCGTGGTGGTGTCACCGAACGATGCGCCGGTGTCATTGCAAAACAGCACGACGACGCAGCAATATTATATAGCCACTGACGGCACGTACCAGGCGCTGGTGAGCGACCAAAACGGCCCGATTTACAAAGGTGATTACGTGACCGTTTCTTCGCTCGCGGGCGTGGGTATGAAAGCCAGCAATTCGCAGACCGTGGTGCTGGGCAAGGCGCTGAACAATTTTGACGGCTCGGCCAACGTGCAAGGAACGAGCACGCTGACTGCGACGGGCGGGCAAAAAACCACCGTGCACCTGGGCCAAATCGGCATAGATATCAGCATTGCGCATAATCCGTTGTATCAGCCTTCGGTGAAGAATGCGGCGGAGGATGCCCTGCAAAAATTCGGCGAATCGGTAGCGCACAAGCCCGTGAGCTTGACACACGTTTATATCAGCATCGGCGTTTTGCTCGCGAGCATCGGCGTTTCGAGCGTCATGCTTATCACCGGGGTGCGCACGTCGCTGGCGGCAGTGGGGCGCAATCCGCTCGCCCGTTCGCACATTCTTCGCGGGCTGATACAGATTACGTTTACAAGCCTGATCATTTTCCTGATAGGCGTTTTTGCTGTATATTTATTGCTGAAGGTATAGGGACCTTTCCAGAACGGCACATTGCAGGCAAAGTCTTGCGGCTCCAATACTCACGTACCAAAAGTACGCTCCGCTTCGGTGCTCGGACTTTCTCCACACTGCACCATCTGGAAAGGTTCGTTCGGACAGTTTAGGTGATGAATAAAAGAAAACAATAGAACAATGAGGCGGGTGGGTAAACGCGAATGACAATCTGGTGGCTGGTGGTTACGGCGGGGAGCTTGATCGCAGCATTGCTGGCATTTGTATGGGTCGCGGTTCGACTAGGTCGCGGGCAAGGGACGACGAGCGGCTCGCTCGTTGATCAGACGCTTGATAAGTCTGCGCAAGCTGGCGCCGAGCACATTTTTAACGATACATTCCGTGAGGAGCTGCGCAATCGCGGGCAGATGCACTTTGAAAAGATTATTGGTGAAAATGCTATGTTCCTGCAGCAGGATTTGCGCCTGACAACCAGCCAGCTCAACGAGTATATGAAGCAGGAAATCACACGCAAGCTGCGCGAGGAATTTGACAAGTACGAGCAGTCAATCATGGACGCCAAACAACTGGCGATTGAGTCCATTCAAAAGACGAACAAGGCGATTGACGAGGAGCGCGGCGCGCTGGTGCAGCAAATTCGGCGTGAACTGGCAACTGAAAAAGTTCGCCAGATCAAAACGTTCGAAGAGAATATGACAGATGTTGTCAATCACTATTTGCTGGCGGCCATAGGCAACCAGATTGATTTGAGCGACCAGCTGGAATACATTTTGGCAAACCTCGAAGCGAACAAAAAAGCGATTGTCGAGGATATCCAAAATGGTACCTGAACGGAAACCACAATTCGTTCTGCCAGACTCGGTGGTCGGGCCGGTGGACGCGGGCCGTTTGAGCCGCGAGGCAGAAGAGCTGGACGAATATTTGCGCGCATCTGCCATCCGCAAGACCGGCGCCGCCATGCAACTGCCGAAAATGACAATGTTGCTGGATGCGCTGGCCGAGGCAAACCACCTGAACCTGCTGCAGTCCCCCGATCGTCGCCGGCTTGTAAATTTTCTGCATGGCTTACGAGAAAAAGCGCCGGTGTTGCACGTAAGTTTTGCGGCCGATCCGTCACCGGCCTTCATGGCCAAGATCGTGCATTGGCTGCGCCAGAACATCCATCCGTTTGTGCTGGTGCAAGTCGGCTTGCAGCCGTCTATAGCCGCTGGCTGTACCGTGCGCACCACCAACGAGTATTTTGACTTCAGCCTTCGTCAGCACTTGCTGCAAAACCGCCAAATGCTTATTGATGCACTGGCCAAGATCGACGTGCAATCCGCTCACGCCGAACCGCCCGAACGTTCTATCGCAGTGTCGATAACACTTCAGCCGGAGGACAATCGTGAGCGACAATAAGCATTTCGATCGGCTCGTCGCGGCCGGCAATCCGGTGGGCGAAATTATCGCAGTCGAGAAATTCCTGATCAAAGTTCGCGGGCTTCGGCCATGTGCAATTCACGCACTAATCATGTTCGACGACGGCAGCAAAGGCTTCGTGCACCAGGTCCAAGCCGAGTTTGTGGTCGTGCTGCACCTCGGTTCCGAGACGCTGCGAATCGGCATGGTGGCGGTTGTCCAGCACCAAGAGCTGGTTTGCAAAGTCGGCAAGGATTTTGTCGGGCGCGTGGTGTCGGCCACCGGCGAGCCGCTCGACGGCAAAGGCCCGATTGCCGCCGATGCCGCCTGGCCGGTGTTCAATGATGCACCGCCGCTCTTCACACGCAAACTGCTCGAAGATCAAGTCGAAAGCGGCGTGACCGCCATCGACGCGCTGCTTCCCATCGTGCGCGGCCAGCGCATGGCCTTGCTCGGCGACGGCAAATCCGGCAAAAGCACCATCGCCACGCAGCTTGCCATCAACCAGAAAAACACCGACCAAATCGTCGTCTATTGCCTGATTGCCAAACGGCGCAGCGACGTCGACACGCTGTTGAGCCGCTTGGGTGAGAACGGCGGACTCGAAAAGGCAATCGTCGTGGTGAGTACGATGTTCGAGTCTCTGATCATGAGCTACATCGTGCCGTATGTCGCCTGCGCTATGGCCGAGTATCTCTGGCAAAAATGCGACGAAGACGCCATCATCGTGTACGACGATTTAACCAGCCACGCCCATGCGTACCGCGAAGTGGCACTCTTGTCCGGCGTGAGTCCGGGACGCGACAGCTATCCGGGCGACATGTTCTATGCGCA
Source organism: Saccharimonadales bacterium (SeqCode) (assembly GCA_036489905.1). Taxonomy (GTDB): domain Bacteria; phylum Patescibacteriota; class Saccharimonadia; order Saccharimonadales; family UBA4665; genus JAICLK01. The sequence continues at coordinate 17,717 of DASXEX010000034.1, read as the reverse complement.
TTCCAGTTTGTTGGAGCGCGCCGGCCGCCTGGACCGCAACGGCAAAACGCTCACCAGTATTCCGGTGGTCCACGCCGCGAACGGCGATATTACCGCGTACCTGCCGACAAATATTATGTCTATTACCGACGGGCAGTGGATTCTGGACATGGATATTTTCAGAAGCGGCGTTCGGCCGGCGTTGAATATTGGCCTGAGCGTCACTCGTGCCGGCGGCGTCGGGCACAACAAACGACAGAAAGCGCAGGCTGCGCAAACGCTCAAAATCCTGGCTGATTACCGCCAGGCTGAGGAGTTTTCGCATTTCGGCTCGGAACTTGGGGTGGAAGCCAAGCACGCGCTGGCGACCGGCAAACGTATTTTCGAAGTTTTGACGCAAGGGCCGAGTGAGACGTATTCGCTGATGGCGCAGCAGCTGATGCTCGACATTGTGCTGAATCTGGAAGAAGGAACGGAGCTGGACGTCAACGCGCTCAAGTTACACGTGCGCGATGCCGCCAAAAAAGTGACCGGAGACGGCGCGTTCGATGGTGTCCGTGATGCGCTCAAAACACTTTGTACGAAAAAGCCGTTGGCGTCGGTGTCTGCCAAACCAGTACCCGTGGAGGCCAAAACATGAAGCGTAAGAATTTCTCAAAGTCAAATCGATGCGCGCGGGTCTGGGGAGAGCAGCCCGAGACGCGAATTTACTTCGCGTCCGGCGCGTTGAGAAGCGGTGCTTCCTTCTCAAGGAAGCAACCATGAAACACCCGAACGAAATCGCGCGTGATGAAGCCGCCATGGCCACGCTTGTCGAGCTGACTAGCGTGTTCGAAGGCATCGCCAGCATGCGGATCGCGCAGACCAAAAACCGCGTACTTGAATCGACTAAATTCTTTAACGACCTCTGGCGTATCTACTCGCAGCTGCGGGTTGACAGCCTGTTCCGCTTTGGCCGCGAGGATCATGAAAACGAAGAAGTCATCGACAAGGAGTTGTACATTATCATAACTGCGGAAGGTGGCTTCAGCGGCGACATCGACCAAAAGCTCGTCGAGTTTATGCTGAAGGTCTACACGCCGGCAAAGAACGATATTGTCGTTATCGGCCATCACGGCGCCGTCCAGCTTGCGCAGCGTGACGTCAGATACGAAAAGTATTTCAAATTGCCGGAGCATGACCAAAACCTCAACGTGACGCCCGTCGCACAAATTGTCCGGCGCTACAGGTCAACAAGCGTGTTTTATCAGGAATACATTTCGCTGATGGATCAGCGAGTCAAACGCATCGAGCTGTCGACCGCCGTCAAAACAAACGGCGAGAAGTCCGACAAGCCTGACGAAGAAATCAGCGAAGCGACGTATATTTTTGAGCCGAGCAGCTACGCGGTTGCCGCGCACTTGGAACGCTCCATGATGCAGATTGCCGTGAGCCAGCTCATTCTCGGTTCAAAACTCGCCCAATATGCCAGCCGGTTCCGCGCCATGAGCGCTTCGCACCAGCGTTCCGAAGAAAGCAAGAGCGATTTGCACTTAGCGTATAACCGTGCCAAACGGGCGGTCAAAGACGAGCGGCTGAAAGAAATTATTAACGGCTTGAAGAAGAGTAAAGCAGGAGCGGGCGCGTAGAACTATGGCAGGCAGAGTCGTTACCATCAAAGACTTGATTGTGCAGGTGCAGTTTGACGCGGACGCGCCCGACGTCAACGAGCTGCTTGTGGCGGGCAATGAAAAGCACACACAGCTGCTTGTCGATCATCTTGAGCCGGGCGGCATCGCGCTGTGCCTGAATGTGCGGACTGACCGCAGTCTCACCAAAGGCATGCCGGTGGAGCGTACGCACAAGGGCATTGAAATTCCTATCGGCGACGTCACTATCGGCAGGATTATGGACGCGCTCGGCGGCTCGCTCGACGGCCAGCCGGTAATCCAAGGTCCGGATGTGCAGTACAAAGACATCCTGAAAATACCGGTTCGCTCGACTGACTTTAAGATCGCTCAGCCGGAAATTTTGGAAACCGGCATCAAGGTCATTGATTTCTTCACGCCGTTCGTGAAGGGCCGCAAAATCGGCATTATCGGCGGCGCCGGCGTCGGCAAGACGGTGCTGACGATGGAACTTATCAACAACATTGCGAGAAGCGGCAGCGGTTTGTCGCTTTTCGCCGGCATTGGCGAGCGTATTCGCGAGGGTCACGAACTTTGGCAAACACTGAAAGAAAACGACTTGCTCAAAAATACCGCCATGTTCTTCGGCCAGATGAACGAGAATCCGGTGCAGCGTTCGCTAATCGGCGTTTCGGCGACCGCGCTGGCGGAATATTTCCGCGACGAGCAACGCAAAGATGTCCTGTTCTTCGCCGACAACATGTACCGTTACGTCCAGGCCAGGAACGAAGTCTCGACCATTTTGGATCAGGTGCCGAACGAAGGCGGTTACGAGCCGACGATTTTTTCGGACGTGAAAGTGCTGCAAGATCGCTTGAGCTCCAACGAAAACGGCTCGATCACCTCGGTGCAAACCATTTACGTGCCAGCCGACGACATTTCCGATCCGGCGGTGCAATTCATCCAGCACGAAATGGATTCCGTTATCGTACTCAGCCGTAAGGTCGCCGAGCAGGGCGTTCGCCCGGCGGTTGACCTTGCACTGACCACGTCCTCGCTTTTGACGCCGGAAATCGTGGGCGAGCGTCATTACGTTTTAAGCGTGCAGGTTCAAGCATTGCTGCAAAAATACGAGTCGCTCAAGGGCATCATCGCTATCATCGGCGAAAACGAGCTAAGCCCGGCCGACCGCGCCGACTATGCCAAAGCCAAAAAACTCATCGCTAACTTTACTCAAAATATGTTCGTCATGACCAAACACACGGGCATTCCGGGCGACTCCTTCACGCGCGAAGAGACGTTGAAAAGCATAGAAGAAATCGTGGTCTAGATTTATGGCGGAACGGCAGAACGCGAGCACCGGCGAATTCGTTAAGATCAGTGATGATGATAGTTCGACGATCAGTGACAAGCCGACTATGCACGCCAAAGTGTATGCGCCGTTCAAGGTGTATTTTGATGGTGTCGCCGCCAGTATTTCAGCGATCAATATCACCGGTCCGTTCGACATTTTGCCGCATCACCACAACTTCATTACGCTTTTGGATTCGTGCGATCTCATTGTTCGTCAGACGAACGGCAACGAACAGAAAGTTCGTATTTCCGGCGGCGTCATGCACGTCAAACAAGATCAAGTCATCGTATTTCTTGACGTTTAAACTACATTAATCCAGCACAATGTAGTCGAAGCCGAACGAAGTACCGGCCGGAGCGGCGTTGGCGGTGCAAACACTGAAGCCGCTTGTCGAGCGGTTAATGTAATATCGCACGCTTGCTGCAGCCAGACCAACAGGTGTGATGACGACGTGCGGCGTGGTGGCAAAACTGCGCGTAAAGCTGACAGTGGCGAAGCAGCCGCCGCCGGTACCGCCGCCGGTATGAATGCTGATGGAACCGGCCGTGTCCGAGCCGCTTACCGAAGCGCTACCGCCGCTGCCGAGTGCGCCGCCACGCGCGATTCCGGGCACGCCGCCGCCGGTGTCGATGTGGTGTGTGATGCCCAGGTCACCGCCCAGCTGCAATGAATTGGTAATCACTGCCGGCGCCGTTACCGCGCCGTTGAAGCTGCCGTCGCCGGCCACGCTCAACGAAAGCGCCGTCAATTGCCCTTGTATGCCCGTATTGCCGGACACCGATAGGCCCTTGGCTTGCAATTGTCCGAAGCTGCTCGAACCGCTTACCGTCAAACTTTGCAACGCCAACGTGCCGCCCATTTTCACCGTGCCTGCCACGTCTAGATTGCCACGCACCAGCACCGTGCCTTGGAACACGGCATTGGATTCGATGTTCAGCGTTTCCTTGGCTCCGCCGATGGTCGTGCCGTTGTTGGCAAGTTGTTGCAAAGCCGAAGCCGAAAGATTCTGCGATGGCGGCGAGTTATTGGTCGGATTTTGATTGCTGCTTTTCATGAAGGCCACGACCACGACCACGGCGCCGACGATAAGCAGGAACACGAAAATCAGCAGATATACATTCACCCGACGCCACAGCGCCCGCAGGCTGAATTTTTTCGATTTTTCGGGCTGTTTTTGTCGGGGTTGTTCACCGGGTGCGGCTACGACGCCGCCTTCCGAACTCTCGAGCGAGCCTGCCATTCCATCGTTCGCGGCGCTTGAAGTTACGGACGACTCCAAACTCTCGCCAGTGTCGGCGTCTGCCGGCGATTGCGGCGTGATGACTGAATTCTCCGGAGGTTTTGCTGCGTTATCCATAGTCAATTCGTTTCTACATCAATAATACAAGATGGTCCTCAAAAAGCGTAAACGGGTTTGAGTTTTGTGCCTATTTGCAGGAAAATAGAGTAGACCGCAATGAAACAACAATACCTATCAAAAATTTTTATCATCTGTGCCGCACTCGTTGTGGCGGCCTTGACGCTGGCGGTGCCGCAGATTGTTTCGGCCAGTTGTATTTCCGGCCAGCAATCGTGCTCGCCAACCTACGGTGTCAGCCAAACGCATTTCGGCAGCGGCGGGCAAGTCAATGCCTGCAGTCACGGCTCAACGGGATACTGTGCCAATGAATCGGCTGGCGACCTTGCCGACGGCAATGCGGCCAGCCATAGCTATCAAACACAAGCTGGCCCCGGCCTTGTCACGAATCGGGCTCCTTCGCTCACACTCATAGTAAATAATGCCAGCCCGTCCGACCTCGGCTATTTATCGACCAGCATCGCGAAGACTACAACTGCTACATTTTCTGTAAAAACATATCTTGCCGGCAGCTACCAGGTACAAATCGTTGGCAATCCGCCTAAAAATAATGCAACGAGCCCACATACATTTGCAATTATGAACAGTAGTGGCAGTGCGGTGACTCCGAGTGTCGGTACTGAACAGTTTGGTATCAACTTAATCGCGAATACAACAAATCCAGGCGGCGGGGTTGGTGGGCTCGGTGCGAATCCGGTATGCAGTCCCGCCAGCTCATTCTGTCCTTCCGGCGCGTTGCTTAGTTCGATTACTTCGAATTACAATCAAGACGGCAAGTACTTCTATCCCAATAGCGGCTCGAACTACACTGATACTTTGGCGCAAGCAAATACTAGCACTGGCACAGATACATACACTGTGTCTTTTGTTTACAACATCGGTCCCACCACGCCCGACGGCTTTTATACCTATAACGGTTCGATTGTCGCCACCTCGACGTTCTGATGGGCGCTTGCACGGGAAAGCATAAGTGCAGTATTATGCCAACGGGCACTAAAAATAAAAGTAAAAACATGAGTAAATTTACCCGCTTTAGCCGACGAATCAGATTCATGTTTGTGGCAGTCGTGCTTGGTATGGCAGCAGGTTTGTCTGATGTTCTGACGGCGCGGCCGGCCTTGGCCGACCAAGTTGCCAACCGCAGCATCGAAATGAGCGACTCGGGCGTGAGCGGTGGCGCTATCGTGTCGGGAGTCGGCAGCGGCACGGGCGTGAGTTACTCGATTTCATTCGGCCTGTCCACGTCGTCCGGCTACACGTCGGGAAAAATGTTGAGCTATATTGTAGATTTTTGCGCGGACAGTCCATTAATCGGCGATACATGCAGTGCGCCGAGCGGGCTGGACTTGTCCTCGGCAACCGTCACGAGCGGCAACACTGCCGGCTGGACAATTACCACAACCGGCTCGCAAATCAAAGTGAGCAATGCGACCGGCATCGCCGACGGCAGCACCATCACACTGACCATGAGCGGTATCACCAATCCGAGCACACTCGGACCGTTTTATGCCCGTATTTATACCTATGCCGACGACAGTTTTGGCAGTACGAGCGGCGGCGGTGCCTATACCGATCCGCAACATATCGGCGGCGATGTCGACTACGGCGGCATCGCACTCACCACGGCAACACCTGTGAGCGTTACCGCGAAGGTGCAAGAAGAAATAACTTTTTGTGTCTCCGGCACCGCGATGACCGCCGACTGCGTCGGCGAATCCGCGCCGGACGTAACCATCGGCCACGGCACGCTGACGAAAACTTTGGACGGCACCGCCGTGGACACAGCCGCGGCATATATGCAAACCTCGACTAATGCGCAAGCCGGCGCGGCCGTGCGCATGAAAGCCGGCAACAGTTGCGGGGGCTTAAGCGCCGACGGCGGCACCACGTGCGGCATCCCGCCATCAACCGGCTTTACCACGGCCGATATCGGCTCGACAACCGGCAACGCCGCCTACGGCCTGAACGTGGCGAGCAGCACCGACGGGATTGGTGCGATGGATGCCGACAGCCCCTATGCGACCGCCGGCACGTACGTCATGGCTTACGACAACACCAACACCACCGGCGTGACCAGCACGTACGGCAGCGAAATCGCCGACAGCTCCGGCAGCGGCTCGGTCAGCAACGTGGACAACACGCTCACCTTTGCCGCCACCGCCTCCAACACCACGACGGCCGGCATCTACACCACCGACATGGGTCTCATCGCCACCGGCACGTTTTAAATTCCTGTGGATAAGTCGAAAATTAGGATTGTGGTAATTGCATAAGCGTGATAACATGAGGCCATCCAAACTGTTTAATAAAAATTACAACCACAAAAATACAGACACCAAAAGGAGCCGACCAAACATGAAAACAAAATTTCGCGGGCTAGCAAGAGCACTTTATGGCAGTATAGCTTTAGCACTTGCTGGGGCGGCAATTTTGCCTGCATTTGCCGGGGAAGCATTTGCCTATGGACAACCCACAAGCCGTAGTATTGAAATGAGCAACTCAACTCCGGGTACAACAGGAGTTAGCTATTCAGTGTCCTTCACGCCTGCATCATCAACGCTTATTCAAGCCGTTATAGTGGACTTTTGTAGTAACGATCCGCTTGTTGGGGATTCATGTACCGCTCCTACTGGCTTCAGTGTCGGCACGCCGTCGGTGACTGTAGGCTCGATCTCAGGTGAAACTGGTGGTACATGGACTGCGTCAACGCATAATACCAATCGTACACTCGAGATTGCGAATGGCACAGCAACAGGAACAGCTAGCGGCGCAACAACGTTTACGCTTACCACTGCGACAAACCCCAGTGCTCCGGCTGCAACATTCTATGCTCGCGTTTTTACTTTTAGCTCAACTGCCAATGCCACAACCTGGCTAACCACGACAAACGGTAGTGACGCGGGAGCTGATGTGTTGGATGCGGGCGGTATAGCGCTTTCAACCGCGAACTCCATTTCTATCACTGCTAAAGTCATGGAGCAACTTACGTTCTGTGTTTCGGGGGGAACTATCGGCACTGGTTGTAGTGGTACCACGACTCCAACGCTTACACTGGGGCACGGTACCACGACTCTAGCATTGGACTCTACGGAAATAGATACGGCTCCGGCTTACACGCAACTTTCTACAAATGCAACTTCTGGCGCCATAGTGCGCATGAAAGATACTTCATCCACTCTTTGCGGCGGCCTTAGCAAGGATGGAGGCGCCACATGTACTATACCGGCTATAGGCGCTTCGCAATCAGAGATACCTTCAGTCACTGCGGACTTCGGCATGTGTGTGATAAAAGGTACCAACACAACAGTTGCGTCTGCGTATAGCGATACCGGTGCTGGTAATACCGCTTGCTCAACCGCGACTCCTTCTGCTAGTTCGGTATATTATGGCATGGACCAGAGTACTGCCGGTAACAATGTTATCAGTACGTATGGCAGTCAGGTTTTCTCCGTTGTCGGTCCTGTAAGCAACGAAGCTAACACTTGTTCATTTGCCGCTCAAGCTGCCGTAACCACCCCGGCAGGTATCTATCAGGCAAACGAATCGCTTATTGCGACTGGTACGTTCTAAAGCTTAAGATATATGAATGAGGCGCATCTCGGGTAAGATAAGTTCGATTCGCTCGATAGTGCTATTGCTGACAGCCCTGGTTCTGGCTGGCGCGTGGCCGTATTTTACGGCAAAAAGTTTAGCGGCCGAGCTCGGGACGCGGTCGCTTGAGCTAAGTGACAGCGTGACTGGTGGCACGGACGTCACGTACAATTTGTCGTTTGATATTGCTACGGCTGGAACGCTGGGTTCAATCGAGGTCGAATTTTGTTCAAACAGTACGTTCATTAGTGACCCGTGTGCGGCACCGGTAGGCTTGGATGCGACAAACGCGTTACTCGGTAGCGAGTCAGGCGTCAGTGGCTTTGGCATTTCACCGGCTTCGACCGCGAACGATATTATTCTGACCCGAACGCCGGCACCAACTGCAACCGTGGCAGCTAACCTGGTGTTTGGTGGCATGACTAATCCGGGCGCAGCTGGCGCTGACTATGTCCGCGTACTGACCTTCCCGACGGACGATGCGACCGGAACGCCGACCGACACTGGCGGGTTGGCCTTTGCCATCAACCCGGCCGTCAACGTCAGCACGTACGTACCGCCATATTTGGCGTTTTGTACGGGCAATACAATCAGCGGCACCAACTGCAGCACTGCGTCCGGCGACTACATTGATTTGGGCGCGTTCGCACCCACGCGTACCAGCGGCGGGCAATCGCAATTTGTCGCGGCCACGAATGCCCAAAGTGGCTACAATATCAGCGTGAGCGGCACGACGCTCGAATCGGGCAATAATATCATTCCGGCCATGCAAACCGCCGGCATTGCGCAGCCGGGCGTCAGCAAATTCGGTATCAACTTGCGCACTAATGCTAATCCGCGGATTGGCGCTAACCCCAGCGGCAAAGGTTTGGGCGCGCCTACGGCCAACTATAATCAGCCCAACCTTTACCATTATGCCGACGGCGATGTGATTGCGAGCAGCACGCACGCCGATGATTATCGCAAATATACCGTCAGCTATGTCGTCGATGTCAGCAGCGCGCAAGCAATCGGCGTGTACGCGAGCACATTTACCTACACGGCACTAGCTAACTTTTAACTGCGCAGCAAGCTTCTGTCTAATTTAGGATTGCAATTAGCAAGAGCGCTTTGCTACTATAAAGCCAAGCTTAGTAAAAAGAGGGAATCTGAATGTTACGACGTAAACTTTTTGCCTCAGCCAGTTTGTTGCTTGCTGCGGTCGTGTTAGTGCTTGGTGCCAGTCCCGTGTTTGCCACAGCCGCCAAAACCGGTGGCGGTGATGGTCTGAGAATATCTCCGGTCAGAAGTGATTTAACCATCAACGCCGGCGCGAGTCAGACCGTTGATGTTTACGTCACGAACTTGACGTCGGCGCCGGCTGACTTGCGAGGCGTGGTCGATGACTTTACGGCCGGCAATGATGAAACCGGCACGCCGTACATTCTATTGAACGGCGAAAAAGCGCCAACGCACAGCCTGAAAGGCTTTGTCTCGAGCATCGGCAGCTTTACACTTGGCTCGCAGGCCACCAAAGACGTCAAAGTAACCATAACCATTCCTAGAGGCGCAAAGGCTGGCGGCTACTTTGGCGCGGTGCGTATCCTGCCGGCTTCGGCGAACGGAACCAAAAACGTCAACCTGACGGCCAGCGTCGGCTCGCTCATTCTGGTGACCGTGCCTGGGCCTGTCACTCAGCAAATGGGCATCGCCAGCTTTGACGTGCGTCGCATGAATACAAAAACCAACGAACTGAACGGCTCGAGTTTTATCTTTACCAGCAAAAAGAACTTGGACGGCGTGGCGCGCTTCGACAACACTGGTGATTTGCAGGAAGAGCCGTTCGGCAAAATCATCCTGAAAAAGGGCAGCAAAGTGCTCGGCAGTTACGAAATCAACAACACCACGCCGCGCGGCAATGTGCTGCCGGACAGCATCCGCCGTTTCTGGGTGCCGTTGCAGGGCTTGGGCAGCTTTGGCAAATACACGCTCGAGGGCAACTTCGGCTACGGCAATAAAGGCCAGCTGCTCACTGCCAAGACGACATTTTATATCATCCCGCTGGCGGTGATTGTTCTGGTGATCGTTATTATCGCGCTCATTCTGTTCTTCGTCTTCGTTCTGCCACGCCTCGTTCGCGCCTACAACCGCCGCGTCATCAAAAAGGCTACGGGTCGGCGGCGATAGGCCAACGTCTATCGCCACTATGGCGGTTGGGGAATCCGGCAAAAGAAAAGCCTAAGGCTGTATAATCGTGCTTAAGGTTTGCATAGAATCATGAAGCACCCATTCGGCACAAAAAGAACCCACCGCAGGATACTGCTCGTCAGTTTGGTTGTTGGCTTGTTGCTGCCGTCTGTCGCCCTTGCCGCCACGCCATCCGCGCAGAATCCGCAATCGGGTTCGACCGGCGTACAAGGCGAAATATCCGGACCGCCGCCCAAAACGGCGCCGACCATTGCCATTCCAAGTAACGGCCAAGTTTTCACGACCGTCCCGATCACGGTTAGCGGCCTGTGCTCGGGCAAGTTGCTGGTAAAAGTATTTGATAACGGCGTGTTCGTGGGCGCGGCCGTCTGCCAAAATGGTAGCTATTCGCTCAAGAGCGACCTGTTCAGCGGGCGCAACGATTTGGTCGCCAAGCAGTACGACGCGCTCGATCAGTCAAGTCCGGCCAGCAATACCGTCACAGTCACGTTCGACGATGCGCAGTTCACTCAGTTCGGCACGCACGTTGCCCTGACCAGCGACTACGCGCGGCGCGGCGCCAATCCGGGCCAAACGTTAACCTGGCCGGTGACAGTGAGCAGCGGCGTCGGCCCGTACGCCATCAGCGTAGATTGGGGTGATGGCAAAGCGGCCGACCTCATCAGCCAACCGTATCCGGCCACGATAAATTTGCAGCATGTGTACGCCACGGCTGGCACGTACGACATCATCGTCAAAGCGACCGACAAAAACGGCACCACGGCGTACTTGCAATTGGTGGGCGTGGCAAACGGCAGCGCCTCGCAGCTCGGCTCAAGCTCGAACAACGGCAACAAGAGCCCGACGACCAAGACAGTAGTTTTATGGTGGCCGGCGGCCGTCTTGCTCGTGCTGGCTGTCGTGAGTTTCTGGCTCGGCCGCCGGTACGAGCTGGCCAGTTTGCGCAAACGCATGGAAAACCGCTCGTAGTGGACGCGGGCTGGCCTCTTTTGCTAAAATAGCTGCAATATGGCTAAAAAAGTTTTCGTCGGAATGAGTGGCGGGGTGGATTCGTCAGTCACCGCGGCTTTGCTCAAGGAGCAGGGCTACGACGTCACGGGTGTGTATATGAAAAACTGGAGTCAGGATTTGCCCGGCATGATTTGCCCGTGGAAGGAAGATTACCAGGATGCGAAGCGCGTGGCCGTGCACTTAGACATTTCGTTTAAAATGTACGACTTCGAAACGGAATACCGCCAGAAGGTCGTTGACTACATGGTCGAGGAATATCAGGCCGGCCGCACGCCAAACCCGGACGTGCTGTGCAATCAGGAAGTGAAGTTCAAGTTGTTTCTGAACACGGCTTTGGAAGACGGCGCGGACATGATCGCCACCGGTCATTACGCGCGCATTAAAAACGGGCAGCTTTTTGCGGGCATTGACGCAAACAAAGATCAAAGCTACTTTTTGTATCGCGTGACTGAAGATGCTTTAAGAAAAAGTTTGATGCCGATCGGCGAATATGAAAAACCAAAGGTGCGCGAGCTGGCTCGCGCATTCGGCTTGAACACCGCCGAAAAGAAAGACAGTCAAGGCATTTGCTTCGTCGGCAAAGTCGGCATCAAAGATTTTCTATTGCATGAGCTTGGGCCGCAGGCGCACGGCGCGATTATCGACCAACACGGCAAAACCATCGGCGAGCACGACGGCGCACTTTTCTACACCATCGGCCAGCGCCACGGCTTGGATATCGGCGGCGGCTTGCCGTTTTATGTCACCGGCAAAGACATGGCCAAAAACGAAGTCCATGTGACGACCGATTTGCAGGACAAAAACCTGTGGAGCAATTCGCTCAAGCTTACCGATGTAAATTGGATAAACGGCGAGCCCGATCTTGCAAAAAAATATCAGGCCCGCACGCGTTACCGTGCCCCGCTCGTGCCGATTACAACATTGGAAAAGTATGACAATAACTGGCAACTCAAACTAGCCGAAGACATCCGCGCCGTCACTCCCGGCCAATCGGCAGTGATTTACGGCGGCCCTCGCGTCCTTGGCGGCGGGATTGTGGTATAGGATTATATGTATGAAAATTATGCAGACTAACATGGAATTAGACGCCGAGCTTTTCCCTTACATCTTGGCTCGGATTGCTGGCGGGCCGATGCAGGAACTTACCCAGCTGCGACTTTGCCAGACGCCCATAATTCTAGAACAAATAGCGGTGGTGCAGCTCGAGATAGACCAGGCAAAGGAAGCGCTGAGTGATGAACTGCACTCACTGGTTGCCGCCATTGAAAATTCGCTGCAGCGCAACGCGGTCATCCGTTTGCGCCGTGATATATATAATGAGCGGCTTGACGCGCTGCCAACGGGCTGTGAGCAGCTGCTAGCTTCCGCCCAAATTCTACGCCTCAAAACATACGTCACGCTATGCAAAAAGAAACGCCGATTGTTGGCGGAAGGCGAGGCATGCTTTGAAAAGGAGTGCCACCAGAGCAAGAGAAACTTCCACAAACTGCTCCAAAAACCAAACCTACAAAATGGCATTTTACTTTCGAGTAACTCCTTGAGCAAAAGCCTGGAGGCATATTTGCGCAAGCAGGACAAACCGCTACCCAAAGTCGAACGCAGCCTCATGCAATATCTTTCACGTATGTACACCAAGCCATCGCCGCTTAGTACGTTCACGTCACTGGCTATAGCAAAACTTTCAAAAGATCTCGCAGGCAGAAGCGTCAAAACCGACGCAGTAACTAAAAGCCACATTGGACTGAACCACTACCTCTTCCACTACCTCATTGGATTGCTTGTGCAAAACTCGGAAATTCGCAGTCACCTGGGCGTGCGGCTCAATCAAACCATTCGGCTGGATGGCGAACAATTCGTCTTTGTGGCGAATAACTTTAACCGTGAATCAGTTCAGCGTATTCGACGCACGCCCGCACTGCAGGCGATTGGGGGCGTCATGCAAACTGGCGGACGATGGACGCAAGGCAAGTTGGTTCAAGGGTTGGGAACCAAGCAGTTCACAAACACATCAAGCAAAGCGCTGGGTAGTTATATCGACACGCTCCTGTCCTACGGATTTTTGGAATACGATTTGGGTATACAGGGCGTTGATACTGACTGGGATCAGAAGCTTGCCAAGCTTGTAAAGCAAACGCTACCGCCGTATCCATACTTGGCTGATTTGTGTAACACGCTACGATACCTGCGTAGCGCCACAAAACAGTACGAAACGGCTACCCCGCAAAAGCGAGCAGCATTGCTCACCAACGCATTCACAAAATTTCGAGATACCTGTTTGAACTTGCACATTGTGGCAGGTTTGCCCGAAGTTGAGCGCTCGTCATTTACTGACGGTGTCGTTGAAAAGAGTGCACGTAAAGGCAGGGCAAAGAGAAATAGCACCTTCACTGTCGAATACGACACTGCATTCAAGTTCCAACCGCGAGATTTATGGTATGAGGATACATACCAAAGTGCGCAAGCTGCGATTCCACTAGAAATTCAAGCAAGCCTAACAGTCCTTGGAAATTTATTGAGCCGGCTCGGGCGGCTCGACGAGTGCATCGAAGATCTGTACAGGATTACTGACTTTTTCAAGCAGCGCTATGGCACTTCTGCGCGAGTTGATTTATTGCAATTTTACGAAGCGTACTACCGTGATGAAAAAGCGAGAAAACGTACCGAGCGTACTCCAGGTCTGTCACTTGCTTCCTACCGAAAACGGAAGAAGCGTTATCTTGACGTATTTATGGCTAACACTAAGAGCCGAATCGATGGCAAGCATACTGTTGAGATTGTTCACCGTGATATCGCTCACATGGATGTAATTACATCTGCGTCGTTCGGCGCCTATTTCCAGATAATAGCTGGGAGATCAGGTACGCAGCAGCTGGTTATCAACAGCACTGTGCCTGGCTTCGGGAACATGTATAGCAGGTTTTTGTTACAGTTTGGTAGCCAAGTCACGCGCGCTTTTCGCGAATGGAACACGAGAGGGAGTGAGGCGGTGCTACTCGCCGAGCCTGCCGATGCATCGGTCTTTAATGCAAACCTGCACCCCAATCTCATGCCTTATGTCATAACATCGTCAGGAAGCTACACGGCGTTGCCGCCAGGCCAAAGGATTCCTGTCACGGATATTGAGGTCATGTATCGACAACTGGATGATCGTGTCATCTTATTTCATAAGAAGAAACAAAAGGAAATTATTGCTTTTGACATGGCATTTGGGCCGGGCCCGACGAGGGCTAGGCTTTATGAATTTCTCTCATATTTCATGCCTGGTCCACACCACCACACGCATACACTTGTAGATTATATTAACCGCGCAATTAAAAAAAATAGTGATAAGGATAAAGCTGCCATTATTATTTTGCCGAGAATCGTTTATGAAGGTAGTATCATCTTGCAGCGCAAAACTTGGGAGGTGCCGTACGGACAACTCGTAACACGGTCGCCAGGCGAAAATGAGTGGGAGTATTTTAGGAAAGTTGACAATTGGAGACGCCAGCTGGGCATGCCAGATGAAGTCTTTGTGAGGCTCGGGCCTGATAAGCCACAGTACATTGATTTCGCAAACCCGTTTCTAGTCGTACTACTGGAAAAAATGGGTACCCACGTAACTGTGGATACGCGGCTGACAATAGGAGAAATGACCCCGAACACAGAGCAGATAGCTACGGTTTATGGGCAAAAGAGAGCTACCGAATTTCTGTCGCAATGGTATAGCTAGTGTTAAGTTTAGGTGGTTTGCAGCGCCCCATATGAAAGTAATCCCCTGATTTGGGCGATGGTTTTTTGCCTGAGTTGTTGTCTCTCTTCCGGGGTTTGCGGTTTATAATAGGCATCAATTGTGTTGACTGCTGCAGCTACAGATTTGGGCTGTGTAAATTGTCGTAGCACATGGCTGCAGAATGAATTTATTTGGGTTTCTTCAACGCCATCGCTTGCGAGTTTTAGCAAAAATACTGCTCGCACCTGCGTAATGAGCTCTACTACCGGGGAAACATGAAATTTGTGCCCGAGCAGTGCGTCGTCCGAACCCGCCAATAATTTGCCGGCGGCCTCGCGATTTATCTTATCCTTAATATATAGCGCACCATTACTTTTCAATGTTCGCTGGAGCTTTATCCGGGCAACTTCGAGTCTGAGAGTATCGCTTAGGTGCCGTTTTTGATCCGCTGGCAATAATGCAGCAAATTCGTTGGAAAATGCAATAAACGACTCAATTATATTTGCTACATCTCTGTTATCTTGAAAATATTTCCATGCTGCCATTGCAGCAAACTGCTCGAGAATCTGCAAAGTGCGTGGCAGCATATTGGCGATCAGAGACTTTTGAATATGAGCTAGTGAACTCTTCAAGTGCTTGGGAGTCAGCTCTGCAGTTACGTTTAGCTTTGGAACCAACAGAGAAGGAACGGCTTCGGGATTAGCAACCCGCAGCATGAAATAACCGACGCCTGCTATACCGTTAAACAAACTAGGATCTTCTGGGCCAGCTGTTATGGCATGTGGCAGTCCTGAAGCGTATTTGCCTGCTTGCTTTTGTTGATCTATGGCTTGTGTTGCGGCAGCATTCGCAGCGCCCAAAGCAGTATCATTTTTGCGCTGGAGGTAGTCTTCAATGAATAAGTCCACATTTCCGCCCTTGCCATGGCATAGGGTGTATGAGCGGTCGGAAGAGTGCTGTGTTTTTTTGAGGACTCGCTTGACGGTGGCGTCATAAGAAGCGTTTTTAATAAGCGAGAGTGCTCGAAGTCGCGCCATGCCGATGCCGGCCGCCCCGTGACACCAGACGTTAGTATACAGAGGCCTCTCGAGCGCATCAACATTGCCCTTTTTGTATGCGGCTTCGTACTCGCGTACTTTGTCTGAGGTATGCAAATCTAG
Organism: Saccharimonadales bacterium (SeqCode); assembly: GCA_036489905.1. GTDB lineage: Bacteria > Patescibacteriota > Saccharimonadia > Saccharimonadales > UBA4665 > JAICLK01. The sequence goes on along the minus strand of DASXEX010000034.1, from coordinate 1,759 downwards.
CCTGAAGTCCGGCCAATTGCCCATACGCCGGTCGAAGTATTGGTCTTCATATTTGAACGCCAGCTCGGCGACATAATAAAACGTCGGATTTTTAAAATAATGCCCTAGCTCCAAAAAAACAAAGCCAATACCCGACGGCCCATGGGAAAATCCGCACAGCGGCCGGATTTCGTAGTGGCTACTGTCCCAATACAGGCCCCATCCATCGAAACGGGCGTTTTGCAGCAGTTCGTTAACATATTTTTGAATATCATCGAGCACCCACTGCTCACGTGTTGCAGCGTGCAAGTGGATCAGTGCCAAAGTCGTTCCGGCAAAGCCGTTGATGAAATCATTTACGTGAGGGGCCTCAAGAAATGTCGGGCTGCCTTTGGCCATTCGGAGTGCCTTCGTAAGGTATTTTTTTTCATTAGTTGTTTCGTGCAGCTTGAGGTAAGCAAAACTGACGCCCATTCTGCCACTGATAAAGGCGTAGTTATTCGTCGGGTGCCGTTCGCAGTACCAATCAACCCAGTGCATCGCTTCTTTGGCAACCTTCAAATATTTCTTATCTCCGGTCTGACGATAAAGCTCAATCAGAAAAAGTACGATGCCGGAAACGCCGCCGTATAGATCTTCTTCCTTGCCCCAACTTATACTGGAGTCCAGGTTCAAGGCCGGTGTCGTCCATGACGCACCATGATCATCATGCTCGCAATCTGCGAGCAGCTGCTCGCCAATACGAATTGCCTCTTGTAAATAATCGCTACTCATAACTCATATCGTCGCGAGTGATTTGCTTATGACATAGGCCAGGTAGCTCTCATTCATGAAATTGATGCCATTTCTGTTGTTGTTCATATGCATGTAGCTTGCATAGATTAACCATAGCGGATGCGCCTGGTACGAATGAGTTGGAACAGGGGGGTGAAGTTCTCCAGTATCGTAAGTACGTTGAATTACTTTGCGCGTTTCCCAAACTTTTTTCAGATATGCGTTGAACCATGGTTTGTCAAAGGCTAACCCAGCGTCGAGTCGATGCCACATGTTAATCAGTGCCGGTGCGAGTGCCTCTCTTTGTTCCGCAAAGTAGCATTTGGCCTCGGCCGTATCGACGCCAACTGCTAATTGGCTAAAAAAATTAATGACTTCAGCCTTGCTCATTCCAAGCGCATGAGCCGTACCAACATTCATTTGTAGTGCGAAACCCAGAGATTTACCGTAACTTACTCCATGTTGTTCATCGAGGAACGAAAGCACGACCGCAGATGATGCTTCAAAAAGTTGTTCCGCGGTCACAACCCCGACGTGCCCACCATAACGTGCTACTTCAGGTCGGTACGAAACGAATCGGATTTCTATGAATGTTTTCTGAAGTAGGGGCTCCAACATTGATTCAAATATTTGTTGTTCCCCTTTGAATCGCAGGCGGACATGCTTCCCCTTCCTGTCTAGATAGCGGATAAAGAAAAATTGCTTTGCCCAGCCCTTTTGCAGAACTTCGTCAACAAGTGGTCGAACCTTCCCTGCCAGAAGCGAATCAAGCGAAACGTCATCATAAATATAGCAACTTAACCAGGTGATCTCTTTCTCTTCTTCCATAGCGTATGGTCACCGGAATTATAACTTTTTTCAGTACTACGTATTAGCTCAAAATAAACAGTACCCGAAAGGTTTACTCTAATAGCTTAAGTTTCCTCTGAATTGCTTCTTGTAATTGAAGTGGGTTCAGACTGTCGTAAATGGATTGTAGCAAAGCTTTCTGCTCAGTACTAACTTT
>DASXEX010000023.1:0-3288 GCA_036489905.1 Saccharimonadales bacterium (SeqCode) | reverse complement strand
ATGGACGGACGTGGACGGTGTATGGACAACATTTTCACCGAGCGGCTATGGCGCACCGTAAAGTACGAGAACGTCTTCCCGAATTCGTACCAAAACCTGGAGGATGCGGAAGCGGGGCTGACGGCATATTTCAAGTTCTACTACCCGTGCCAGAGAGCCCCGGACTTCAGTCCGGGGCTGTTTACAACAACAAGAGAGGGCACCAAGGCCTTGACCGATACACACCAGCCCAGGTATATTTCGACATACGAACCGACCAATAACTATACGGCTCGTGCACACATTAACCATTACCGGAAGAGATCTAAGTCAAAGCGGTTATGTGAGCAGGATTGGTCGACCACTTTAATAAGAGGTCATAATCCCTCGAAACTTTAGGATTTATCAAGTACGATCAGCTGCAGGGCGTCGGTCAGATCGCCCGACTTGAGTTTGAGTTTGCCGGTAGTTTGGGCAGGCTCCATGACGAGAGCTTTGAGTGCTTCTTCGAACGACTGTTGCGGCACCGGATACTGCAGCGCTTTGTCGGCGTAGTGCGTGGGAATGATTATTTTTGGTTCGATTTTTTTGATGAGCCCGAGCGCGCCGACGGGGTCGAGCGTGTAGCCGTTGCCGCCGACTGGGGTGATAAGCACGTCTACCGTACCGATTTGCTCAAGCTCGCTGTCGCTCAGTTCGGGATAAATGTGCCCAAGCACCAGCACACTCACGTCTTTTGTAATAATTTTGTACATGACACCGGTTTTCTGCTTTTCTTCGTCAAGGTGCGTGCGCACCGAGATACCTTGCATGGAAAAATCTGCGACTTCGTATTCGCCCGGGCTGTCGATGACCAGCTTGGCCGGCACTTTCACCTCTGCATGCAGGCCGGTAAAAAGCGCGACATCGCCCGCCTTCAGCACGGCTTTTGCGCCCAAATCCGCCAGATTATCATCCACGACCACGCGAACGCCCGACGCCGACAACGCCACGCAATTAGCTCCGTAAAATTGTATGTCCATCAGAATCCTTCTTTTTTATTATTATAACAATTGCTCTTTATCGACCAGCACCTGCTTTTTGGCGCTACGAATGCTCGACACGAATCGATCTTTGATTTGCTCGCGGTACTTGAAATCGTCGAGCGACATAACGGCGTAGCGAATTTCCTTACCTTCTTTTGCCTCGAGCTCGGTAACAAATTTTTGAAGTTTATTCGGGTTGATGTCGCCGACGATGAGTAAGTCAACGCCAGCGGATTCGTCCCGCGTGAATTGGCCGGTGTACAAGGCCAGCTGTACGTTGCCAAGCTCGCTCAAATCGATAGAGCCGCCCGGTGAGACTGCTGATTTTGTTTTCGAGCCCGACTTTGGCACGACTTGCCGTTCATGCGCGCCGCCGAATATTGTCGTCAGCGGATCAAAAAATTCAAACTTTTGATTCACTTCGTAGTACAGCCGATTGTTGTTCGTGTCGGAAGTAATGATACCGGCTTGCAGTAAATTGGAAAGTTCACGCCGAACCGAGTTAATTTGTTCGTCAATTTTGCGCGTAATTTCGCGAACATAAAACGAACGATTCGGATTGCCGTAAAAAAGGCGCAGCAGCTTAACCCGCGTTTTTGACCCAAACAATTGTTCAACCATGCTGTCCCCATGATAGGGGCACTGCCCCTATCATCACGCCGAGCCCGAAATGAATTCGAACTCGAGCTGCTCTCCCCAGCTCCGTCGACACTCCGAGTTGCCATCGTTCTTTGCTCAACATATTCTTTATTGTAGCAGATTTTTGTGCAACACATTACAAAGTTATTTGTTCAGAAATGTTGTAACTAATTCTACAACTTCAGCCTGTTTACTGATCCAGTGAATACTATAATTACGCTTAAACCAGGTTCGCTGCTTCTTGGCCAAGTTGACGGTCGCGCCGATAACGCGCTCGCGCGTCTGCTCCAGGCTTTGCGTACCATTGAAGTAATCATGGAACTCGCCGTAACCGATGCCCTTCATCGGCTCCACATTCCAGCCATATTTTTGGGCGAGTTGCGCGACCTCATTTTCTAAGCCAGCAGTCAGCATCGCATCCACGCGCGTTGTAATTTGCTCACGCAATTTTTCGTGCGGGATTTGTACACCGATAATCAGTGTGTTTGGCCGCAGTTCGCCGCGCGTTGCCCGCGCGCCGTTCGTTTCGAGCAAACGGATAAGCCGGCGTTTGTTGCGCAAGTCCAGCCCAAGCGTGTCGAGGTCTGCTTCCAAAATTTTTTGTAAAAGTTCTTCGATACTCAAACTGTTGAGCGTCACGCGAATTTCCGGCGTTGCCGGCGGCAAAAAACTGTAATCGAACAAAACGCTGTCAATATACAAGCCGGTGCCGCCGACCAAAATCGGCAGTTTACCGCGAGACGAAATATCCGCGCTTGCGGCTACGGTGAGCCGTTTGTACTCGGCCGCGCTGAAACCTTTTCGCGGATCGGCGATATCGAGCAAGTGGTGCGGCACACGTGCCCGTTCTTGCGCACTCGGCTTGGCCGTACCGATGTTGAAATCCTTGTAAACCGTCCACGAATCCGCCGCGATGATTTCGCTGTTGAACTTTTCGGCAATTTGCATCGCCAATTCCGACTTGCCCGAAGCCGTTTCACCGACGATGGCGATCAAAGGAGCGTTGTCTGATCCGGCCGCCACAACAATTTTCCAACGTCAATTTTATAATCATCCGAAACTTCCACGCCGTCCGCTTCCAGCGCCGCGCGATGCCCGGCCACGCCGCCATTCGGCCAGCCGCGCGCCAGTCCGCCCTGTTTATTCACGACCCGCTGCCATGGCAGATCACTTGGCCCGTGATTGGCAATTTGTCCAACTTCCCAAGCCGCCCACGCCGCACCAGCCAGCGCCGCAAGCTGCCCATACGTCATCACTTTGCCCTTCGGAATCTGCGCCACCAGCGCAAACACCCGTTCCTTAAATTCCGCGTCAACTCTGCTCATCAAAATATTGTAACACCGCCGCCCACTCTTTGACGCGCGTCACGCCTTTAACCAATTTTTCTTTCCGGTTCCAGCCATAGTCACCAAAAAGCAAAGCCTGCACACCTATGTCTTGAGACAGCACGCAGTACTCTGCGTTGTCATCAATTAAATATTTGGCTCCAATTTCCTGAGCAATCTCTTTGGCTACTTTGCTGGCTCGTAAGTCAGTACGGGGCTTGGTAGCGCTAGCCCGACAAGCAGTACAAAACCAGCGCTGCGTACCTGCCTTGGTTAATCCACGTTTTTGTAGCTTGGTGCTGCACGTGGGACAGGCATAT
>DASXEX010000032.1:0-3405 GCA_036489905.1 Saccharimonadales bacterium (SeqCode) | reverse complement strand
TTCACGTTTCGCTTTAATCGACGGAAGTCTAAATCGAGAGGACAGCTTTTCTACAGACTGGTTCAGCAAGCGCTAGAGGTAAAACCGGCTCCTCTCTCAAGTATCAAGGAATTTTAGTGGTGTTAAGTGCATAGCCAAGTTGAAATTATATAAGCGCATCGTGGAATTCGAACCGGAATTCACACTTGAAAATGCCCGCTTCGTGCAGCGTCTTGCCGTGCGCATCGCCGGTTTTGAAATTACGAAAGCGACGTGGGAGCCATTCAAACGCAGCTTGGAGCATACCATCATGCAGCAAACCGCGGCCGACGACATTAAACATATTTCCGCGCCGCTAGACGTGATTTACGGCCGCCGCGACATGCTGGTAATCCGCGGCAAACCGCTCAAAATTTTCGGCGAGGACGCGCTGGAGCGCATTGCCGCGCACACCATTAACGCCAGGCACGCCATTTCGCCGGCAGCGAGCAAGTTTATCGCCTTGCGTATCGAAGCGATTGATCCTGAACCGGGTGAGCTGTAGCTTGGCCGAAAGTCCTGCAGAATTAAACTTGCAAAAGGAGAAACACAAGCACAAGCTAATGCCAGGAAGTGTGAGGTTTTCTACAAAGATCCGGGCAAAATCCCCGGCTTTTAGGATTTTCCTGCCTTGCACAAGCTACACAAACCGCGGATTTCGAGCTGGTGGTCTTGCGGCAAAAATCCATTTGTCTTGGCAAGCAGGCGCATGCGTTTTTCCAACGCCGGATCTTCGTCGATGGCTATCGTGCGGCCGCATTTCGTGCAGCTCAAATGGTGATGGTGGCTGCTGAATTTGTCGCTGAGTTCCAGCTTGTATTTCCAGCCGATTTGCAAGCGCTGCACGACGCCCAAGCTTTCGAATAATTGGATTGTCCGGTACACGCTCGCGCGGTCGGCTTGGCCGCGGCAGGCGGCGACAATGTTGTGCATGGTTTGCGGCTCGCGATGTTGCAGCGCGGCGAAGACGGCCTTGCGCGCCGCCGTCAGGCTGTAGCCTTCTGCTTTGAGCAAAGATTTAAACAGGTCGAACATGCTGCAATTATAATCAAAATTGCGACAAATTTGCAAAAATAGAAACAGCGCGAGAAAATGAACGCAGCAGTTTAGGAAAATAAATTTAAGAAAAGGATTTTGGCATGCTGCCCGTAATTTTATCTTGCGCCACGTTTTGCTCGACGTTGCTTGGCGGACTGACCGCGCTGAAAAACAAAGATCGGCTGCACCGGTTTTTGGGCTACACGGCCGGCGTGTTGCTGGGCGTTGTGGCATTCGATTTGCTGCCGGAGATTTTTAAATCGCTGTCCGCGCAGCATAGTTCGGCGACTGGAGCGATGGTCGCGCTCGTGTGCGGGTTTTTGCTGTTCCATATCGTTGAAAAAAGCATTCTCATCCACCACACGCAGGAGGCCGAATATGAAGTGCACCACCATCCGCATGTCGGCGTGGCGAGCGCGTTGGCGCTTTCCGGGCACAGCTTTTTGGACGGCGTGGGAATCGGCTTGGGGTTTCAGGCCGGCACGACCGTTGGCATCGCGGTCGCAGTTGCGGTTATCGCGCACGATTTTACCGATGGATTAAACACGGTGAACCTTATGCTGCTGAATAAAAACCGCTCGGCCAAAGCGTTCGCTTTTCTGCTGCTCGATGCGTTTGCGCCTGTGTTTGGCGTGCTTTCGACGTTACTGTTTCGCGTGTCGGGCGCCGGGCTTGTGCTTTACCTCGGTTTCTTCGCCGGCTTTTTGCTTTACATCGGCGCGAGCGAGATTCTGCCCGAGGCGCACAGCAAACATTCCTCGTACGCCACAATTGCGCTGACAGTTCTTGGCGCGGTCTTTATGTTTATCGTGACACGTTTTGTATAATAGAGGCATGTATTCGAGATATTCACGGCCGAAGCCACGACATCGAAAGCGCCGGGGTTTCCTGGTGTTGGTAATTATAATTGCCATGCTCGGTGTACTTTTGTGGCGGCACTCGGTGCACAGCCAACAGCAACCGCAAAATGGTGTTTCTGTTTCTAATAAACAAAGCAATTCGAAGCAGCCATCCACACAAAATGCGACGCAGCCAAAGCCAAAGCCAAAATCGAAGCCGGAACCAGAGCCGAAACCAAATACAAACTACTGCGTCGGCAATACTCTGTCGAAACTTGTTTTGGTGAGTATTAGCAAGCAGCATTTGTGGGCCTGTGACCGCACGGCTAGCCTCTATAATTCGGCTGTCGTCACTGGCATGGAGCTATATCCGTCAGACTTGACGCCGCCCGGCACCTATCATGTTTATGCCAAAGCAACGAATCAAGATTTGAAAGGTTGCGACGCAACCGGCTGCTGGGACGATCACGTCAGTTACTGGATGCCGTTCCTCGACAATCAATATGGACAATACGGGTTCCATGACGCCGCCTGGCGCAAGCCGTCGCAGTTCGGCAATATTAACATTTACGCGCCAGACACCGCTGCCCTGTTCGGCTCCCACGGCTGCGTCGAACTCCCGCTAGCCACCGCCAAATGGCTGTACAACTGGGCACCCGTCGGCACAACGGTCAAAGTCGAAAGTTAATTGACGCGCACTTTTTATCTCTAGAAGCCGTGCATGCGAGTCCATAATTTGCAATAAGCATATAAGTATGCTATAGTAAAGCTATGTACGAAGACGCAGTACAACCTGTACGAGACGTAGCCGAGCTTACTCCAACGATAACCTGCGATGTCCGGCTCGGACAATTTGTTAGCGGGCTTGAGTTAGAGCCTGGGTATTTTGCGCGACTTATGGCCGAACGTATCGGCGATGTTGAGGTCAATGAAATTCACGGCATACATTTAAGCGCCGATTGTGAGGTTGAAGATTCTCCCGACGGTCCCATAGTTGGATGGGGGCATTACGATCCAACTAAAAAGGTAATTACTACAAACGTAGGTACTATCAAATACGTACTCGACTACGTGCAGGCCGAGCCAGATGGTGAGCCGTTTACCCTAGATGAACTTGATGCGTATGGCAGTAAGCGCGCAACTGAAAATGCCATTCATGAAACAAGCCATGCAATTGATTATAAGGTACTGGGGTCCGCTGCACTCCTTGACGAATTAGTGCAGTACCTTGATGAACAAACCCGCGTTCCGTTTCGTATTAGAGCATTGCGGGCCAGTAGGAACCCTCGTAGAGTCGAAATCGGCAACCTTTTAAGGTCGGTGGCACTCAGAGAAATGGCACTTAAGCTTGATCATGGAGAGTATATTTGGGTAAAATTAAACAAACAGGTCTAAAGTTCCACGGAAAATGGTCATCTCTCCGATCTCCACGTACACATACCCTGAGCCTTAGCACCGCATTAAATCTCGTTCAACTACTGAACTTCCGGCAAAAACTTGTTTCTACTCC
>DASXEX010000007.1:0-13248 GCA_036489905.1 Saccharimonadales bacterium (SeqCode) | reverse complement strand
GGTATATACGCCATTGGCGTTCATTCAGCACTAATCGTAAGGTTTGGTATTGTGTTTGTTGTGTGAGTGTTTGTGTCATACCCCATAGTATGACATAGACTCAGCTAAACTGTTGGAGTTATTAGAGGGGAGCGCCTTAGCATATTAAAGATACATCAGAGCTACATGGTCGCTTGCTAAATAGAAGTGAGGTAGACAAGATCTTTGAAGAAGTCTCATCCGATCCTATGGCAAAGCCGTATATAGAAATGGCTAGAACAAAAATGGCTAGCTTAGACCAGGGCTTAAGAAATAAGACGCATGGCGAGCTAGCAAGCTATATCAATCCACTCAATAAAGAGGATTTTGAACGTTTTCTAGGCGAAAAGAGCAAAGAACTTAGTGAAAGAATTAATGAGAATTTGGATGTATTCAAGCGATTAAAGGATAAGTAAAATTAATGCTATCAACTCTAATTTATATAGACCCTCTGACCTTACACCCAGTGATGTCTGGCGCTACGCCAAGCCACTGACAGATGTCAGGGCTGGATACTTGGTAGCTGACGACACCGTCGTCAGTAAGCCCTTTAGTACCAACATTGATACCTTTATCTAAAAGTGCTGTACCTATTGAATTTAGCTCGACAGGGTCTTAAATGAAGATGAAATCTGTTTGGGGCGCTGCCTCGGCCTACGATTCAGTGGAAGGCTTTTGCCGTTTGATGACGAAAACGGCCAGCAGGAAGGCGAGCAGTGCGAAGCACATGGCAATGTAGAAACCGTTTTGGAAACCGTGAACGGTTGCTGCGGCGGCGGTTGCCGGTGTATGCGTACCACTGGCGTGCTGCAGAAACCGAGTCGTGCTCGACGCAGCGATTCCGCTCAAAACAGCCAGACCAAGTGAGCCGCCGATTTGCTGCGCCGTGTTCACGAGCCCGGACGCCAATCCCGACAAATGCCCGGCCACGCCGGAAGTAGCCGCAATCATCACACTCACAAAAGTGGAACCGAGCCCAAACGCCATAACGACAAACCCGGGCAGAAGATCGCTGTCGTAATGTCCCTGCACCGGCACGTGCGCGAGCATGAACAGCCCTGCCGCCGTAAAGAGCGGCCCGACCATCAACACCGGTTTATATCCCACTCGCTTGATAACCCGCGGCACATTGGTCGCGGCGATCGCAATCACCACCGGCATCACCAAAAAGCTTAAACCCGTGCGCACCGGCGAGTAACCCAAAATATCCTGCACGTACAAAGAGCTGAAGAAAAAAGTCGAGAAAAGCGCGGCGGCGTTCGCAAGCTGCATCAAGTTTGCACCCGACACATTGCGAAGCTTGAAAATCGAAAGTGGCATAAGTGGCCGCTCAACTTGCCACTCATTGAGGATGAACGCGATGAGCAACAGCACGCTCGCGCCAAAGGCTATCAGCGTCGAGTGTGCTGTCCAGCCATCAAGCGGCGCCTTCACGAGCCCGTAAACTAGCGCCACAAGTCCTGCAGTGACCGCTATTGCTCCAAGCAAGTCAAGGTCATTGCGCCGCTCTTCGGACTCGTGTGCCGGCACCAGCCGCCATGCGCCCAGCAACACCAATGCGCCAATCGGCACGTTGATAAAGAAACACCAGCGCCAACCAAAATATTGCGTGATTATACCGCCGAGCAGCACGCCAACCGCCGCGCCGCCTGAAGCTACTGCGCCCCAGACCGAAAGCGCCAGGTTGCGCTCGTGACCTTCTCGGTACGTTACGAGAACAATCGACAGCGCAGCCGGTGACATAAACGCGCCGGCGAGTCCTTGCACCAGGCGCAAACCAATCAGCATTCCGCCCGATTGCGACAATCCATCGGCCAGCGATGCCAGCGCGAACACGATCACGCCCGTCAAGAATATCCTGCGGCGCCCGAACAAATCCGCCGCTCGTCCGCCCAGCAGCAAAAAGCCGCCGAACGCCAGCGTGTACGCGGTAATAATCCACTGCAAATTCGTCGGCGTCATATGGAACGCCCGCTGCACGGCCGGCAGCATAACATTCACAATGGAAATATCAAGTACCACCATAAATTGCGCAAACGCCAGCAGGATCAGAATCAACCAATGGTTGCCCGCTTTTTCTTTCATAAACCTCGTCCCCCTTGCACTCAACCTTTTAGAATTGTAAAATTAGACGTATCAAACAATTGTAACGGTCAATAGTTGAGTATGTCAACTATTGACATAGCAAGCTTACCTGCCATGGCTCGTCAAACAATTCTCGAAAAATACCAACTCGCTTTTGTGGAGTTTTTACTACTCGCCAAGCGCAACATCATCGAAATTGGCGGCCGTCACGGGCTGACGCCCATGCAGTTGTTGGCGCTGCTCGCGCTGGACGAACCACGCTCAATGCACGAGCTCACGTCCGTTTTCTACTGCGATCCATCGAACGTCACCGGCATCATAGACGGGCTTGAGCACAAAAACCTGGCCGCACGCAGCGAAAACCCCGCCGACCGACGGATAAAAATGATCGGGCTTAAACGCAAGGGAACCGATATCCGCTCAATACTTGTGGACGAGCTGGCCGGCGACGACAGCTACATCCTCGCCAAGCTCTCCAAGCGCGAAGCCAAAACGTTCATCAACCTCGTGCAAAAGATTGTCAAAGATTAACGGCACCCAGCCGTCACTCTGAACGATAACGACAAAGCGCCGCCAGGCTTGCGCTGGTGACGTGAATCGTGCACCGATCATGCTATACTCAAGCGGTTAAGTAAAAACGAAAAGGCAGCACTTTATGGAACGATTCGGAAATTTTATTGTCAAAAAACGATGGTGGGTACTAGCGGTTTGGCTGGTGGCAGCGATTGCGATTGCGATGGTAAGCCCTGCTTTGAGCAGCGTGGAAAGCAACAACGAAAGCAGCTTTTTGCCGAAGAATTATGAATCCGTGCAGGCAAATGACGCCGCCAAAAAAGTCTCGCCGCACAGTCAGGATGCAACCGACCTCATCGTTTTTAAGAATAAATCCGGCACACGTTTGAGCGCCGCCGACTTGCAAACGATAAACAAGGCAGCCAACGCGGTCGCGGCAAAACATTTGCCGCACGTCGCGGTCGTCACTGCCAGCCCGAGGCAGCTTTCGCCGAACGGCAAGGTGGCACTTGGCACGATAATTTACTCCGGCAATCCGAATGACACGTCGACCATCAACGCCGTCAAAGGTGTGCGCGATAGCTTGCATCAACAACTCTCGGGCAGCAACGTGGCCGACAACGTCACCGGCCAGGAAGCCATCGGCTACGACACGCAAGGCCAGTCAAACAAAGCGCTGAAAATCGTCAGCATCGGCACGCTGCTGATTGTGCTCGTGTTGCCAGCGTTTGTCTTCCGGAGTCCGTTTGCTGGGCTCTTACCGATTATGGCTGTTGGCGTCGTGGACTTTATCGCGAGCAACCTGATTGCCGACGCGGCTCACATTTTCAACTTCAAAGTCAATCAGCAGCTGAGCATTATATTTACGGTCGTACTCTTTGGCATCGGCACCGATTATATTTTGTTCCTGCTGTTTCGCTACCGTGAACGGTTGCGCACCGGCGACCACACACGCGGGGCGGTGTCGTTTGCTTTGAGCCACGCCGGCGAGGCGATTTTGTCGGCGGCGCTCGTGGTACTGACTTCGTTTACCGCCTTATTTTTCGCCAAATTCGGCATCTTTTCATCGATGGCACCCGGGCTGGTGATTTGCGTCAGCGTGATGATGTTGGCGGCGCTGACACTTGTACCGGCATTGGTCGCGATTGTCGGCACCAAGATTTTTTGGCCAAGCAAAGCCTGGAAAAGCAAATCCCTGAATCCGACCATTTCCAAGAAAATCGGCGGCGCGGTGGCGCAACGTCCAGCCACGGTAGCCAGCGGTGTTATCGTAGTACTCTTAGCTTTGAGCGCGTTTGCAATGAGCTACCGCGCTGACTTCAGCTCGTTCAGCCAGCCGCCGAAAAACACCGAATCGGGCACCGGCTACAACGAATTGACTGCCGCATTCCCGGCTGGCGTATCCGATCCGGTGCAAGTCTACGTCACCGGCAATGCCAAACTTACGCTTACTCAACTTAAACCGCTTGAGCAAAAAATGGCGCACACGACCGGTGTGGCAAACACTATGCCCGCCACGCTCGCACCGAACGGCAAAACTGCTGTCTTCCCCGTTGTTCTGAAAGCTAATCCGTACAGCAGTGCGGCGATTTCAAATGTCGCCGGCTCAATCCGCGATGCTGCGCATAGTGTCCGCATCGGCGATGACCACGTCTACGTCGGCGGTTCCACATCAGTCATTGTCGACATGAAAGCCGTCACCGACCGCGACCTGCGCGTACTGTTCCCGATTGCAGCCGTGTTCATTTTCGTCATCCTAGCCATATTGCTGCGCAGCCTGGTAGCGCCGGTTTTCTTGCTGATCGGCGTGGGGCTCGGCTACATCGCGACACTTGGCGCGACCACGCTCATTTTTGAAAAAATTGGCAACGCGCCCGGCCTGATTTTCTTCATCCCGATGTTCATGTATCTATTCGTGGTGGCCATCGGCACCGACTACAACATTTTGACGATAACGAGGCTGCGTGAGGAAGTCCGCGCCGGCCGCAAGCCGCGCGAAGCCGCCGACTTGACGGTTGAGCACAGCAGCGGCACCGTTGCTTCGGCGGGCTTGATTTTGGCAGCCACGTTCGGCTCGCTGTTACTTGGCGGCATTAGCTTTCTGTCGCAAATGGGCGCGGCCATCGCCATCGGTGTACTGCTTGCCGCCTTCGTCATCGCGCCCTTTCTCATTCCGAGCATCACTGCCCTCATCGGCTATAAAATCTGGTGGCCGGGCCATCGCCCGAGCGGCAAATCAAAATAAACCTTCACGACAAAAACAAAACCGGACGAGTAAACCGTCCGGTTTTTGCTTTAAGCTTAAGCGCTTAAGCTCTAGTAGCGACGACCGCCGCCGCTGTCGCGGTTGTTGCGGTAATTATTGCCGCCACCGAAACCGCCGCCACCGCCGCCGCCGAATGAACGGGGCTCTTGCGGGCGGGCTTCGTTAACCGTGATGCTGCGGCCTTCGACTTCTTTGCCGTTGAGCTGTTTGGTGGCTTCTTGGGCCTCCTGGTCGTTCTCCATTTCGACAAAGCCGAAACCCTTTGAACGATTGGTTTCGCGGTCGACGATAACTTTCGCCGATGCTACCGTTCCAAACGGCGCAAACAAATCGCGCAGTTGGTCGTCCGTTACCGAGTAGGGCAATCCGCCTACGAATAACTTAGTTGCCATTTATACTCCTTTTTTTTCGCGAGGTATCTGGCAAATTATCCAGTAGCTGCGCCCAAACGAAATGACTTAAAAATTAATGTGAACGTTAAAAAATTCAGCAGCTTGCTTCTAACTTGGGCAAGTATAGCCCTTTTGCCCTTTTGACGCAAGACAAAACATTCAAGTTGTGCAGAGGCAAATTTTACGCGCCTCCAAAAAGCCAGACTTAATTGACGTGCCGATCGGTTATCAAGCTGCTTGCGGCCACGCATAAAACTGCCACGACGATGGCCAGGATAATACTCTGGCCGCTGAAGACAGCCACTACTTTCTGACGACGCAGCAGCTGATTACCTGCGCCGCCGACTAGCGCGCCGATAACTCCGACGGCCATTTGCCTGAGCGTACGCCGCGGCGTCGTCAGGCCACTGGCCAGCACGTCTACCCACCCCGCCAGCAAACCGAAAACAAACCAAAAAAATACATTGAGCATACCAAATTCTCCTTCGTGCCCAGAAATCTCTATTCCATAGCAGATATCATAGATAAATCGTAGCGCGCGGTCCGTAGTCCGGCCATGAAAAAAACTATACAAATAGTGTAAGATTCCTAATAGCGATGCCCGTGAACGCTGGCGGAGAATTAAGACCAGTGTAATGGTTTGGGATAGAAAATTGCATGTGGTGCTTAAGGCATAAAATCATTTCGAACAAGCCGGAAGCTATAACCGGAATGGGGCTTTGAGATGAGCCTCAAGGAATTTTTTGCGCGCACATGGCAATGGTTACGTACCAATGTCAAGACGCATGTGGTGGTGACGCTGCTAGTTTTTCTGGCGACCTTTTCGGCATTTGTCTACTACTGGCATGGCGTACGCAACGGCGTACAGAAGGATGAACACAGCGCGTACGAACGACAGGTGCGCATTTTGTCGACGGCGACGGAGACACATTTGCAGCTGTACGAGAGTTTTTTGCGCGGCGGCGCGGGGTTATTTACAATCAACCGCTCGTTAACGCAAGCGGATTGGGCGCAGTATTTTCAGCCGTATAACATTCCGAAGCAATCGCCGGATATCATCGGTATCGGCTTTGTTCCGTATTTGACAAATGCGGAAGTGCCGGCGTTTTTGAACAACATACGCGCGCAAGTGCCGAAGTATGCCATTTGGCCCGCAGGCACGCGCAACGTCTACGCGCCCGTCGCGTATGTCGCAACATTCACGGCCAACACCGGCAAAGTTGTCGGTTTTGACGGCTATACTACTGCTGTGCGCCGCGCCGCCATGCAAGCGTCCGTGATGTCCGGACAGCCGACTATGTCGGGTAAAATTACACTTGTCAGCGCGCAGGTGCCTGACAAGTCGGCCTTCAACCTTTACTTGCCCGTGTATCGGAACGGCCGGCCCGTGCAAACAGCGACCGAGCGGCAACGGGCGTTGTACGGATTTGTGTATGTAGCGGTCGATATCAAGGCCATGGTGAATGCGCTGCTGGCGGAAAATCCTAATAGCAATTTCGCGCTGCAATGGTACGAAACGGCCGGCAACCCGAAAAGTGCGCCCGTGTACCAAAGCGGCAATTTCACCAGCACCGCCAAGCAGCACGGGGCTATCACGCAGGCATTCCCGTTCACGCTGTACGGTCACAAATGGAAGGTCGTGCTCGCGGCGTCGCCTGGCATCATCTCCGCCAACGAACGCCAACTGCCGGCATTGGTCCTGTGGCGCGGCTTTTTCGTAAGCGCGGTGCTGGCCGGCGCGGTGTGGCTGCTCACGACCTCGCGCGAACGGAAGTTAAGCCGTCAAAAGCAGCTCGAAGTGCAGGACGCCAAAGACGATTTGCTGTCGCTCGCCTCGCACCAGCTGCGCACGCCGGCAACCGTGGTCAAACAATATGTCGGCATGATGTTGCAGGGTTATGGCGGCAAAATTACGCGCAAGCAAACCGGCATGTTGCAAAACGCCTACGACAGCAACGAGCGGCAGCTGGAAGTCATTAACCAGCTGTTGTACGTGGCGCGGCTCGACGCCGGCCGGATAGCCTTGCACAAACAGAAAGTCGACGTCGGCAAGCTCCTCCAAGAAGCATGTGACGAGCAAGCGGTCGAAGCCAAACAGCGGCGGCAGAAACTGGCATGCAAGGTGCCGAAGCGTCCTTTGAAGGTTGAGGCCGACCCGCAATACTTCCGTATGGCGCTCGACAATTTGATCAACAACGCCATCAAGTACACTCCGGACAAAGGCAGTATCACCGCGAGCGTCCGCAAACTGGAAGGTGATGCGCTAATAACCATAACCGACACCGGCATTGGTATCGACGAAGCCCGGCAGGCAACAATTTTCGAAAAGTTCACTCGTCTCGAAGACGAATTGTCATCCAACGTTAGCGGCAGCGGCATCGGTCTCTACCTCACCAATCAAATTGTCAGCCTACACGGCGCCCATATTGAAGTAACATCCAGCCGCAGCCACGGCTCCAGCTTTACTATTCGCCTGCCGGCTGACCCCAATATAGACTTGGGGCGCACAAGCGCTTACACTAAAAGAAGGAGGCCTGTAAACTAAGGCGGCCATCATGAAATCCACGAAGCGAATTCTCATTATCGAAGACGAACAGCCGCTACGGGAAGCATTTGCGTTGCTGCTAACAAGCGAGGGCTACGAGGTAGCTGTGGCTGAGAATGGCAAGGTAGGCTTGGATAAACTCAGCACCTTTACACCGGATGTCGTGTTGCTTGACCTACTCATGCCAGTGATGAACGGCGTGGAATTTCTGAAAGCCGTTAACAAACGGCGGCGTGCGAAACCGCGCTACAAAACGCTGGTACTCAGCAATCTGTCCGACCCAATGACACACGAAGATATCGAAGGATACCGCGTCGCGGGAGTGGCGATGAAGGCCGACTTGTCACCGACAGAGCTAGCGGACATCGTAAAAAATTTAGCCGGAAATTAGCTTTGAGCTGGGAGGTTCTATGACACATATTTTGATTGTTGAAGACGAAGCGCCCTTACGCGAGGCGTACCAAACCATACTGACGACGCACGGGCACAAGGTCGAGACCGCGGCTGACGGCGAAGAAGCTTTGCGGCTGGTGCACAAGCGGGTGCCGGACGTTATTTTACTCGACATGAAACTGCCGCACGTCAGCGGCCTGGAATTTTTACGCCAGCTGCACGCCGACGACAGCAAAGCGCTGAAGGCGGCCATCATCGTCTTCAGCAACCAGGAAAATGAGGCCGACATCGACGAAGCCTACCGTCTCGGCGCCAAAAACTATATTATCAAAGCCTGGGCATCCCCCCGCAACCTAGTAAAAATAATCGACGAAGTTCTGGCGAAATAGAGAATTTACAGCCCGGCGATGAGGTCTTCGTCGTTACGAAGTGCCAGGAGTTTGGGCTTGTTGACGGTGTAAAGTTGTTGCCGGTAGTTGATGACCTTTTCCTTGCGCAAACGCGACAACTCCAGCGCGATGGTTTCGCGCGTTGTGCCAAGCATGTCGGCAAGCGTCTGGTGCGTCAGACGCAAGTTGATACGCATGCTGCCGTTACCCGCATCCTCGCCGAACCGCAACAACAAATAGTGTAATAGGTGCACGAGCTTGTCGCGCGATTTCGGCTGTTCGAGCGCGTTGATGTGCACCTTGGCGCCGATATGCAACCGCATGGACCGCTGCAGCAAAAACTGGCTGAGTTCGAGACTGCCCGCGACCTTGGCAATAAGCTCCTCGCGCGGCACCAGATAAACCTGGCAATCGGTAAAGGCGCCGTAAAAATAGTACGCCACCACGGCGTCGTGCAAAAACCAGGCTTCGGGCAAAATGTCGTACTTGCCGCTCAAAGATATAATCTGCTCGTCGCCGTTCGCCGAAATGTTGTACGTCCTGACCACGCCTTCTTTGATAACATACGCATAGCGCGGCACTTCGCCCTGGAACAAAATCGTCTGCCCTTTTTTGAATTGGCGCCACGAATAGCCCTTGAGCAAATTGACTAATGGCGAATTTAGCGACTGGTCCATGGCGTTTTGGTTACCGAATTTAGGTTTGCAATAGACTGCCATTTTTATTGTAGGCGTCTTGTTAAAAAATTCACAGCGGATTTTGAGCGCGGTGGCTTATGCTTAAATTGTCATCTAAATTTATTAAGATAAGGAGGATGATCGCGATGAGAAAAAATCGACTGCTAACAAAATCGATACCGGTAAGCGACGTGGTGCTGGAAGATCGGCTCTACGACTTAACCGGCGAATGGGAAGAAGCCGAACGCCGACAGGCGCGGCGCTGGCCCGCCAAACTGCACTTGGGCACGGGCGAGCAGCACGCCAAGCGTAAACGGTTTGAGCACAAATGGATTCCTAGCTAAAAATTCCTTTCTGATTCGCCGCCGTCAAAATTTTTGCGACAAAGCTGGTTTACATTCGGCCGCCCGTGTAGTGTAATAAGCAAAGCATGAGCGGCATTCTACGAAACAAACATCGGGCGCACGAGCCAGTTTGGCATTTGCAGATTGCAATGCTCGCGGCAATTGCCCTGCAACTGGCGTTGCCCGATAAATTTTCGGTTGGCTCGCGCTACATCATTCCCGCCGTTGAAGCGATTTTGCTGGTGGCGCTGTCATTCACGACGCCGAAGGAGCGCGTATTCAAATCGCTCGCGCGGCGCGTCAACGCCATTTTGCTGATTGTCGTTATTAGCGTGGCAAACGGCTACGCGCTGGGCGTGGTTGCGAACCAGCTTTTAAAAGGCGGGCGCGTCAGTAACGGCCGCGAGCTTATCTTAACGGCCATCAATATTTACCTCACGAACATTATTATTTTCGCGCTTTGGTATTGGGAAATGGACGGTGGCGGCCCGGGCGAACGCCAGCAGCTGGAGCGCTACGAGTTGGATTTTTCATTCCCGCAGCAGCAGAACGACGAAATTAAGCATCCTCACTGGAAGCCAACTTTCATCGACTACCTATACGTTTCGAGCACCAACGCCATGGCCTTCAGCCCGACCGACACCATGCCGCTCAGCCGCCGCGCCAAAATGCTCATGCTCGCGCAATCCGCCGTATCACTCATCGCCATCGCCCTCGTCGCCGCCCGCGCGGTCAATATTTTGAGCTAGATTGCGCCAAAATAACAAACTGAGACCTTGTCTTCGTTTGCTTTTGCTATACTTTCCGCATGTGGAAATATTTTGATCCAATAGCCGGGGTCGTCTTTTTCTTTGTCATTTTTTCGATAGATGCGGTAGTCTACTATTCGCAAGGGCGACACCATAGCCTGATACCGTTGGTTATTTGCGGGGCGGCAACGGTGATCGTGGGGGTTATCGCCGGCATGGCAATTCATGAGATCTTCAAACACAGAAACGACAAAGAGTCCTGGTAACTTTACACTATAAGCGGGCGGATGTGATTGAGCAAATAGAACGAGCCGGTCACCAGTAAAATTTGCTCCGGCCGTCCAAGAAGCTTTTGCAAAGCAAGTTTTGGTGTCCGCTCGATCTGCACATCTTCAAAGCCTTTTTTCTTGCAATATTTCGCAACTATTTCTGGATTGACCGAACCTTTCGGCACGTTTTGATCAGGTTTGAAGGAGGTAAAAATAATGCTGTCGGCCAGCGAAATCAATTCGTCCACTCCGCGCTGCCAACGTTCGGCTTCGCCCTCAACAAAAGCCGCCAGAACCGCGATGGATTTTCTGGGGAATTTGGCACGGATGCTTTCGGCCAAGGTACCCAACTTTTGGCCATTGTGCGATCCGTCGACAATGACGGTTTTGCCCGCAACTTCAAACAACTCCATACGCGCCGGAATACGCACACGTGCGGCTATTTTGATTTGCCCACGACTCAAAACCGGCTTGCCATCGCGGGTCAAAACGTGGTTCACGGCTTGCTCGGCCAAGTACAAATTGCGCCGCTGGAATAGCGGCAAGGACGGCTGGTAATAATCCGCTTTAACGATCCGGTGAAGCGTCGCTTGCTGTTTATGAGCGGTGCGCATCAGTACGCTGTCAATTTCTTGACTCTGGGCGTATGCAAAAACATGGTTTTTCGGCTGAATAATGCCAGCCTTCTGCGCCGCGATTTCGGCCAGTATCTTGCCCAAAACACGCGTATGATCCAAGCCGATATCCGTAATTATGCATACCTTGTCTTCGCGCGAAACCACATTCGTACTGTCCAGCAGGCCACCCAAGCCAACTTCCACGACCGCATAATCTACCTTCTGGCGCGCAAATTCCCAGTATGCAAACGCTACGAGCAGCTCAAAATAAGAAGGCGTCACGCCGCTGCCCTTGACGATATCCACGAACTCACCGAGCGCCTTGCAAAAAGTCGCCTCCGGAAATGGCGTGTGATTTAGCTGCACGCGCTCGTTCACTTCATCGACGTGCGGCGACACGGTCATCCCGACATTTGCGCCCGTTGCTTCTAATAATGCCGCCACATAATAAACCGTCGACGTCTTGCCCGAAGTGCCCGCGACATGAATTACTTTGAGCGAGTCTTGCGGATTGCCAAGATACTCCATCAGTGCACACATGCGGTCGAGCGTGTACGTGTTTGAGCCGGACACATTATAAAACGTGCGCAGCACCTTGTGCGCCTCTGCAAAATTCTTGATAACCGGCATGGCAATATCTTACAGCAATCTGCCGAAGATGATAAACTTGGGTTACGTTTCGGCGCGCCCGCGTAGCTCAGTGGATTAGAGCATCTGTCTTCGGAACAGAGGGTCGGCGGTTCGAATCCGTCCGCGGGCACCAACCTATTCCTCTGGTAAATCGAGAGAGCGGGCTTTTCTTTTTGCGTTCCTGATAATCAGCCACACGCGAGGCCTAGCTGGACGATCCCCTACCACCCACCACGCCCCGGCACCTATAGAAATTGCCCCGAGTAAAGAAAATGCTTCTAGTGTGTCGTTCTGCGTATTGTTGGCAGACCCCTCTAGCGCTCTGTAACGCTTTGTAGCGGGCTGAACGGTTTTGGAGGCAATGATAGTGATAGCGCGTGCCTGATTATGAGTCGCCTGTTCAGCTTGGTATCCCGCCCCGCCGATTAGGGCAGTAGTTACTACAGCCAAAACAGCCTGGGGTACTCGACTTAGCCGCCTCATTTCTTTGCGCGTGCGTTCCGACAAAGCAACTTGGGCTTGTGTGACACCATGCCGTTCTCTGGCCTCTTTGTGAGCTTTTGTTGCTTCTTCTAATTTCTCCCGCGCTTCAAGTGTTCCATTATAATCCGTGAACAGTCCATTGATTCCTGCTTGCTCTTCATCAACTCCCGGCATTAACTTTGCTAGCTCATCGGCGCTAGGAACGTCAGGGCCATCAGCAGTCCGGTCAATATACTCGGCTGCTGGCGTTACTTTGAGGTAAGCCCGTGAAGCCGCTTCAAGAGTTAGCACAGTAGTTTCAAACGATAATTGGGCTGCGCTAGCTGCTCCTCCCGATTGGTTCAGCGCTGTTTTAAGCTCTCTTCTAGGTGTCCCGCCTATCAAAATTTGCTCAGGAGAAACAGCAATACCTTCAGGTAATTGCTGCCGTGCTCGACCAAGTAGCCCCGATAAATCCCCCATGAACCTTATCATACAATGAAGCAATAACTAATACAAATATATGATAAGTAACCGCTCTCACCCTCCTATGGGCTAGAGTGGGAATAGTTAGTCAAACACAATATTAGACCTCTTCCCCAACCCCATCCAACTCTCCCAGCCAGTTCCAAATTGTAGATCCCACTAATCAGGTTCCAGTGTAATCCAAAGCGTTTCCGCCTGTTCCGGTACTTCTCCGCAATAATCCTGAATCGCTGCAGGACGCCGATGACTTGTTCGTTGGCCACCCGTTCACTGGCTATCCGTTTGTTGGTTTGTTTGTCTGCTTTGGTGAGGGGATGCTTCTTGCTTCGCTTCTTTGGTAGCTCACTGTTCTGATGAAGTTTCTGTATACCCAAGTAGCCCGTATCGACCAATAGCTTGGTCTTGTCCTGGCA
>DASXEX010000005.1:0-5069 GCA_036489905.1 Saccharimonadales bacterium (SeqCode) | reverse complement strand
TAATCTTTGCGAGTTAACTTGCTCATATAGCGTCCCTTCATCCGCACCTCCATACCAGACAGCATGATAGAAGATTACGGGTACTTTTTTAATGAGCTAACGAATACTACTTGGGGAACTTTATTTATGAGCTAAGTCGGCTTAGTTCAGGGTTTAGTCCATGTTTGTTATACTTAAAACTAAAAGAAAGGTGTTTTTATGCATGCTCTGTGCCGCTGCTTGCGTTTTTTGGCTGAGTACAAATTGTTCGGCGTGGCCATTGTGGCTATCGTGGCCGGGCTCGTTTTCGAGCTGAGTGAGCAGCATGTGGCGGCGCATTGGGTGCTTGGCGTCATTTCTATATTCGCGGTTTTGCCGATTGTGACGGAGATGTGGCAGGATTTGCGCACGGGCCGATACGGCATTGACATTTTAGCCGTGACGGCCATTGTAACCTCTGTTATTTTGCGGCAATATTGGGCGGCGATTGTAATCGTAGTGATGTTCACCGGCGGCGAAGCACTGGAAGATTACGCCGAACGGCGAGCACACAGCGAACTCGACGCGCTGCTCTCGCGCGTGCCAAGCCAGACCACGATAATCCGCAAAGGCAAAACACTTGAGGTGCAAGTAAGTGACATTCGCGTCGGCGACCTTATCATCGTCAAACCCGGCGAAGTTGTGCCGGCGGACGCGGCCATCACCGAGGGCACCGCGAATTTTGACGAGTCGAGCTTGACGGGCGAAAGTTTGCCGCAAGCCAAAAAAACCGGTGACCAGCTGCTCAGCGGCGCGGTGAATATCGACGGCGCCGTTACCGCCAAGTGTATCCGCGCCGCCAAAGACAGTCAGTACGAACAAATCATCAAACTCGTGCGCGCCGCGCAGAATGCCCAAGCGCCGGTCGTGCGGCTGGCCGACCGCTACAGCGTACCGTTTACCTTCGCGTCGTATTCTATTGCGCTGGCGGCGTGGTATTTCGGCCATCACGCCATTCGGTTTTTGGAAGTCATTGTCGTGGCGACACCATGCCCGCTGCTTTTGGCGGCACCGATCGCCATCATTTCCGGCATGTCTCGCGCCAGCAAGCACGGTATTATCGTCAAAACCGGCGGCGCGCTTGAGCAATTGGCCCAGGCTCGGACCGTCGCGTTTGATAAAACCGGCACGCTGACGCTGGGAAGCTTAAGTGTGGACAAAGTTACGACTTTCGGCTCATACAAAACGCCCGAGCTGCTGGCGCTGGCGGCAGCTCTCGAGCAAAGTTCAAACCATGTGCTCGCGCACGCCATTGTGACTGAAGCCAAACGGAATAAGGCGAGCGTTCCAAAAGCAAAGCAGGTCAAGGAAGTCGCCGGCCAAGGTTTGAGGGCAAGCGTGCGCGGCCGAGACGTTCTGGTCGGTCGGCTGGATTTTCTGCAGTCCAACCGCGTGGAGCTGCTGGCCAAGCTTGGCAAAGCAGCCGGAGCGACCGCCACCTACGTCGCCATCGATGGCAAACTGGCGGGAATTATCACGTTCAAGGACACAATTCGCGACGAGAGCAAGACGACCATCAAGACGCTGCAGCGTCGCTTTAGCCTCGACACGCTAATGATTACAGGCGACAACGCGGCCAGCGCGCAGGCAGTCGCTCGGACACTCGGAATCAAGCACGTCCACGCCGACATGCTGCCTGGCGACAAGCTGCACGTGCTCGAGGAAGTTACGCAGCGACCGGTTGTGTTCGTCGGCGACGGCGTCAATGACGCGCCGGTGCTTACGGCTGCCGATGTCGGCATTGCGCTCGGCGCCAAAGGTTCGACCGCTGCCAGCGAATCGGCCGACATGGTGATTATGCTCGACGATTTGTCGCGCGTTGTCCGGGCCGTAGAAATCGCCAGACGCACCTTCATGGTTGCGCGCCAGAGCATCCTCGGCGGCATTGCCCTGAGCGTCATCTTGATGTTCATTTTCGCCACCGGCCACTTCCCGCCGCTCGCCGGCGCCATTATCCAGGAACTTGTCGACGTTATTGTCATCTTCAACGCCCTCCGCGCCCACGCCTCCTGGCACCGCGCGGAAACATAAAAAGCGAAAGCTACAACGCAATCGCCACCAGGATTGGCACGAGTATATTGTCAAGGCCGGCAACGCCGATGTTTTCGCAGAATGTCACCAGCGGCGGCAACCAGATAAGCGTCGTCCAGCCGTCGCGCGGCCCACGCATGACGCCACAGAACCAGACGATTAGTATCATAGCGACCCAGAAGGCAGTGGTGCCGGCGCGGCTTTTGGTGTGGCCGAACACTTTGTAGCGGTGGTTTTCGCCGAACAACGTGCCCACCACAGCCGCCAAACCATCGGCCACGCCGAGGCTCAGCATCGCCGCGACAAATACCCACTTGTCCAAGGCAAGCAAGGCCGTAAAACCAATGCTCATCGCAAAAAATAACTCACCCCACCCATGCCGCTTGACGTCGCGGACAGCCCGAAAGTACCCGTAGCGACGCGATGCGAGTACGCCAAGAAACAACAGCAAACTCAGTAACTCGATATGTGTCCAGCTTATAAAAAACGGCCACGTAGCCGCAAAGGTCGCCACCGAAATATGCACGAACTTGCGCACAATTTCCGGATGATAGTGCCGCCGGCGCAATTGCTCACCAAGCCATAACAAAACCCCTACACCGGCCAGCACAAGGGCAACTACCAAAAGCGCGATCATAACTTCATTCTACTACGAATTCTTGAGCTCAGGCCAAAATAGTAAAAATCGACCCGAAACTCAGCCATTTTCATCTGGTCGGGGTGAGAGGACTTGAACCTCCGACCTCGGCGTCCCGAACGCCGCGCGCTAGCCAACTGCGCCACACCCCGTCGTCGAAGCCTACGCGCTTACCTCGTTTTGCCTGACGGCAAAAGCTTCGGCCTAGCGCTCGCTTCTCCTCACGAAATCGCATTCAGTCGCCTTCGGCTCCTTGGATTGCGATTTCGTGACAAAACCCTGCGGTTTTGCTTAGCTGCTCTTTTCCCTTTGCGGCATTTCAAGCCTAGTTGAGCAAAGCTGATTATAGCGCAGATTACCTCTGATGCCAACTTAGATTGCCGTCGAATACTGTATGATTGATGGATGAGTGAGCACATGACGCGGCGGCAATTGTTTGTTTTGCTGGCGACGATTATCGGCAGTGGGATTGTGATTCTGGACGGCTCGGTCGTGAACCTTGCGCTGCCGAATATTGCGCGGCATTTGAATGCGAGCTTCGCGGATTTGCAATGGATTGTCGACGGCTATATGTTGACGCTGTCGGCGCTGATTTTGCTGGGCGGGTCGTTGGGCGATATTTTCGGCCGCAAGCGAACGTACTTGGTCGGACTGATCGGCTTTGGAGCCGCTTCTTTATTATGCGGAATTGCGCCGAATGTGGCGCTGCTCATTGCAGCGCGGGTCGTGCAAGGCATTTTCGGGGCGCTGCTCGTGCCCGGCGGGCTCGCGATTATCAATACGAACTTTCCGGCAGCCTCGCGGAGCACAGCAATCGGGCGCTGGGCAGCGTGGTCGAGTATTGCCGCCGCGGCCGGACCGCTGCTTGGCGGCTATCTGATCGACATCGCGTCGTGGCGCTGGATATTTTTCATCAACGTACCGCTCGTCGTGCTCTGCGCCGCATTCGCGCATACTTGCATACAAGAAAGCAAGGACACATGGAAGCGCCACTTGGACATTT
Organism: Saccharimonadales bacterium (SeqCode); assembly: GCA_036489905.1. Lineage (GTDB taxonomy): Bacteria > Patescibacteriota > Saccharimonadia > Saccharimonadales > UBA4665 > JAICLK01. Next base: position 1,380 of record DASXEX010000005.1, on the reverse strand, counting down.
GGGGAGCAGCGCTGACCGCACTAGCGCTCGCCGGTATGACGTTTGGATTGATCGAAGGGCCGGCGAAGCATTGGACAGCACCCTATGTCGGCTCGCTCATAATTGGAGTGATCCTCTTCGGCATTTTTCTCTACGTCGAGTCGCGGCGGCGTGATCCGATGGTGCCGCTCGGGCTGTTTCGCTCGGGTAATTTCAGCGGCGCGAATATCACAACCTTTGCCATGTACGGAGCTTTGAGCGGCTTCTTTTTCGCACTCGTGATTTATTTGCAAACCGCGCTTGGTTATTCCAGCCTGCAAGCTGGTTTGAGTTTATTTCCGGTCACCGTTTTGATGCTAGTTCTGTCCGGCAGGATGGGTACGCTGGCCGGCAAATACGGACCGCGATTGTTTATGACCACTGGGCCTTTGGTGATGGGTGCGGGCATCGCCACGCTAATACGTTTGCACAGCGGGCAAAGTTACGCGAGCGCAATTTTTCCCGGCGTAACTTTATTTGGACTTGGATTAAGCCTGACGGTCGCGCCGCTTACGAACGCCGTGATGGACGCGGTTCGTCCCGAAGATTCCGGCATTGCCTCGGGCGTAAACAACGCGGTTGCCCGCGCCGCCGGCCTGATAGTCATCGCCCTGCTTGGCATTTTGGGCAGCAATGCAACCTATAAATTTAGCGCGATCCTCTGCACCATACTCGTGCTAGCCGCAGGCGTCATATCTTTCGCACTCGTCCGTAACGGCGGCCAGCAGCATTCAGAGGCAGCGAGCAACACACATTCGTAATAAAAACGATCATCAGCTGTTCTTTCAATTTTCGTGGTCGACAGAGTGATACTGCTGTCGAACCTATTTTACTACAGATGTACGAAGCCTTGCTTGGCTACCAAGACTTCAAGGAACGGCTGGCAGGTCTGCGCTCCTTAGTAGGTACACTAACACCGTCCACCCGTATTGCTGACAAAAGTTTTTTGGTATAATTAGGGTATGTCGAACAGTGATAACCAAGATGAACCCGAACCAATCGAATCAGAAACCGTGCCTTACAGCACACCTGACGGGCGTGAACATATTTTGGACGTAGACGGCGAAGCCCCCAAAGTTATCAAAAAACCTCTGTCAGAGCAGTAACCAAATAACTATCGAACCTACACTAGACAGTGTTACCTAGTATTGTGTGAAAGCTGAATAGGTCTGAGCTATGGGTGGCGTAACATCTAGTATGGCAGTGTCAGGACTTGGCATAGCTAAGGCGCTCCCCTCTAATAACTCCAACAGTTTAGCTGAGTCTATGTCATACTATGGGGTATGACACAAACACTCACACAACAAACACAATACCAAACCTTACGATTAGTGCTGAATGAACGCCAATGGCGTATATACC
>DASXEX010000004.1:0-34234 GCA_036489905.1 Saccharimonadales bacterium (SeqCode) | reverse complement strand
GAAACGAGTTTGTCTATTCACATCCATCACTATCCTAGTGGTACCAGTAAGTGGAACAAGATTGAGCATAAACTGTTTAGCTTTATCTCTCAGAATTGGCAGGGTGTGCCATTACGCAGCTATGAGATTGTTCTGGGTTTTGAAGCGTAACCATAGTTACGGTTCGAAAGTCAGGGCGGATTGGTGCCGGAATGGGCGGCTTTGGGACGGAATTGGAGATCGTGAACAGGCTCTTAGCCACCTCGGTATTGGATACCGCCGTACTGTCGCGGGACGACCTCGGCGAATTGTATTGGATGCGCTGGGGCGTTGAGACTTTCTACGGCATCCTGAAGACGAGGTTAGGGTTGGAAAACTTCTCCGGCTATTCGCCTGATGCCGTACAACAGGACTTCTTTTCGGCTGTCCTGCTCTCCGGCATCGAATCGATCATGGTTGAGGATGCCGAGGGGCAGCTCGCCAAGCAGACGGCCGGCCACCCGAAAAAAGTCAACAAGGCCGTATCCTTCAACGCCATCAAGGAACGGGCGTTCGAGTTATTCATGAGCGATGATCCTGACGATGAGGTGCTGGGAGCGCTCACCAACCTCTTCATGGCCAGTCCTACCTTAGTCAGGAAAGACCGGAACCCTCCTCGGAGCCGTAGCTCACCACACCAATTGCTCGGCTGGTGGCGACGAAAACGGAAGGCTACGTTTTAAACGCTGCTTTGCCGGACGTAGTCATGCTTCGGTTAGAAATACGGCGCCGATATCCAGCGCTTCTTCCGGCGTACCAAGCCATTTGCCCGTAGCGAACAGGCAGGGTTCGTACGTCTCACTGCTATACGTGAAGAACGCCATGCTCCATTCATCCGGCTTATTGAAATAGCGCAAGCGGCACAGATGCATGAGTGCTTCATGACCGTTTGCCGTTTCCAGATAGTCTATGTAACAGAACCGGGACTTGAAACGGATACGCAGCTTATCCGCCTGATCCGGGCGGACGCTGCGAGCATGGGTCATGATTCGGTTATGAATGTGTTGCTGTACGTCAAGGGGGATCTTTGTGCCGCCTGACTGCGGGTCATATACCCAATGTTTCTGCGCCATATGCTACGAGGGTACCACGAAGCGGGATAAAACGGTAGGCTGGGGGCTTAAGTTTACGGTAGTGGGGCTGCGCCCTGGATAAGATAGACTGACTGAGGATGGCTTTAAACTGAAAGTCAAGGCACTTCTCAAGGCGATGCACAAGCATGAGCTTGAGCAGCTAGCCGATATGGGGAACCGCCCTCTTCTTCGGAGACGATCATTTCAAGCCCTGTACTCTGGCGGGCTTCATGTCGCCGAGGCATGCTCCCAGCTCTGTGGTCTTCAGTGCCCTGGAAAGTGACCGCTAGGCCGCAAACAATGAATGACGTGGCAAGGGGCGCGCCCAAGAGAGGGGTTCATGAAGTATTTGCCATCTGTGAGTAGCTAGCAGTCTCATCTTCTGTCACCACCGGTAATCTCCGGGTGAAACTGATTGTGATGATGTATAACGACTAGCAGGCACCAGGGGCGGCAATCCCGTAAGCACCCTGCCACACCCCGTTCGCCTTGTATGTGTTAAGAGCAGTAGGCTGCAGCAGAATGACTGACGGGTTGCCCCTCTCTGACGTATATACGGCACCATAATTCCAGTCAGGGGACTGGATGCCGTATTCTTTATCAGTCTGACCGGTTGCTGAGATAATTACGTCAGGAGCATCCCATAGTAGATTGTCACAGTTGCCGGGTGTTGCATCATTAAGAGAGACTCCCACTTCTGCGTCAGTTGTCGAGACATAATAGCCATTACCCTTATACCCCCTGTAGTTAACCGAGTATTGGTAACCAGGACTTGTAAGATCGTAGAAATTAAAAGACAAAACGCCTGGCTGATAATTCATGGACATGATAGCTTGGTCATTAGTGGGGAACATAATCGACGCAGAACTACTCTTACGTGCCAACTGTGTTACCCCATTACGGGTAACGTTTACATACGCCGTGTACTCTGCAAAGTGGGTTGTGGGGGCGCAGAATTTCGCTGTGACCGTATATATTGCGCTTCCGTGACTAGGAAGATCTTGTGTATACATCCGTTCTACCATGCAAAAGGCTGAACCGAAAGCGGCGTATGACCCTGGATCTGGTAGTGCAAATTTTTGGTACAAATTAGCAATTTTCGGGTTATTACTTACGTCATATCCCGCGAAAGCAGTTTGTCCTGAAGTCTGGGCACTTGCATACACAGGGGCAAAACTGAAGAGTACAGTTGTAAGTGTGATAAATAGTACTAGTAAATTCCTTTTCATTGTGTCTCCGCTTCTCCTTTTTACCTTGTTCTCGAACTAAATCCAATCATAGCACCATTGGCCCTCAGAGCCAAAGTAAAGTAATCGCCATACGGAATGATGCCAGTCCAAGCAGACAGCAGGCCTGGCTAGGGCTCGTAACGATTATCCAGCTCCACACTGCACCATCTTCGCAGCCTCGATACGATACAGGAAAGAAATTGCTTCGCTAAGGAGTTTTGAAGCTAATAGGCCAGACGATTGTTCTTGTGTCGCAGACCTCGTACGTTGGCTTCCGTCATTTTTCTGATCTTCTTCGTGAGGCAGGTGGCGTACCTCCCGGATGTCTCGCAACAGACTCTTGTTTGTTATTATCTCATCCGGAAAAGCTTGGAACAAATCCTTTCTCCAGCCAATTCATTTTTCGACCAATTGTCCCGGGCTTCCGTGACACTTTGCTATAGTTTACATGTGCTGCCATTCTCGTTCTATTCAGCTTTTATTGCGACTGCCTTATCCATGACGGGGCTTACCTATCTTGCTTGGAAAAAATACACTCACGAGCGGCCGCTTCCGATAAGTCAACTTGGCGCAAGCAGTCGACGCACACTTCTTTATTTCCGGATGGTACTTTGGACGTGCGGCACGCTGTTTGCTATTTCGTTTTACTTTTTCATTGCCACGAGAATATCGCACAGTTCTGTAGTGCTGGCAACGTGGACAGGCACGTTTATCTGCGAGCTAGCGCTTGGTATATTTCCTGCATATGGAGAAATCAGATTGGATCTTCACAATGCATGCGCTTTTCTTATGGCCTGTGGTTTCGTAGCTTTAACCGTCTTATTTTCGATGTATCTTAAGGGCGCGTATGCGACGATCGAACTGGGGTTAGCCATCGCGATGGTGGCACTGGATGTGCTAGCGATTGCATATTACAAGACCAGATTTATATTCTATGAACTGCCGTCTATATACCTGTCGCATATTTCTATATTGATTGCTGTGCTTGTACTCAGGTGAATCAGACATATTAATCGGAGAGTTCCGGCAAAACTTTCTGACTTAAAATACTTGTAAAAAATCTCACAAGTGACCACTTCCAAATTGTGCTATATAAGTAATGTGCCGCGAGCAAAACGCTCGTGCAAGATGACATCGGGCACAGAACCCCGCCAAGATTAGCGCGGAGTTTCGGCATCTCCGGCGGCCGATCGCAGACATTGGCACTTTAAGAAAACAGACATATTTCGATCCTAAAATGTTTGGGAGGACAAGGCCAGAGCAGGTCGGGTGTTCTTGGAAACTCGCAGCCAGTCTCGAGCTTGCCGACATACACTTTAAAAGACTTCCGTGAATTTAATAACGACAAGGAGGGAACGCTATGAACGGAAAAGCCAAAAAGAAATTTGCCGCTTTGCGCGAGCGATATTACTTAAGCGAAAGCGGATTTGTGAACCTGAAAACCAAGCTGCAAGATCTGCACAAAAAACGGACCGAGCATTTGGGACGCATGCGCGCCCTGAAAGAGCAGCAGTCGGACAACCTGTCCATCGAAGATTCCAGCTATATCCAGGCGCTGAGTTCCATCCAATTTTTGGAAGCCGAATCACAAAAACTGGAAGCTGTGCTGGCCAACGCCGAAGTCGTCAAGCCGGCCAGCAAAGCCCAGCGCGTAGGACTTGGTTCTCGCGTCCGATTGGAAGGCGCGGGTCAACACGTGGAGTACGTAATCGTCGATTCAATCGAAGCCGATCCGTTCAGCGGCAAAATCTCAGACGAAAGCCCACTCGGACAGCAGCTGCTCGGTAAGCGCTTGAGCGACAACGTCGTCATCAACAACTTCAAGCACCACAACCAGATCAAAAAACCGCTCACCCTACGCCTTGTCAGCATCTGGTAACGTTCCGAGATATTTCCGCAAGTAGTTTTTTGCGAGCACGGCTCGACGACCTAGCTAGGCGCGCACCCTAGTTTTCTGTATAATTTTCCAAATATGACGAACACAGCAGCGCGCGACCCGCTGGCGACCGCACTGAAAAATGGCCAGCTGCTCGTGAAACTCGCAAGCCTCTTTACGTTTGTGACCGGGCTCTTACTGACGTGGCAACCGCTCCTGCGGCACTCTGAACTTTCGCAGCAGCTGGAGCGTATTGTGTTGCCGCGGACGATAGCGGCGGCCGACTTCACTAACTTGCTGACCGGCCTCGCGCTGACCTATCTCGCTTACGAACTCCTGCAACGCAAGCGCAGTGCGTGGTTTATCGCGCTGGGCGCGTCGGTCGCAAACATCGTAAGCCAAGCCTACATCGGCCGGCCGACGATACACACGCTATTCCTGCTGTTCGTTATTGTCACACTCCTGGCCGGTCGTAACCAGTTTGTAGTGAAAGCGCCGGCCGTTCACCTCGTGCAAGGCGCCCGGGCACTGGTGGCCAGCATTGTTTTGGCACTCGCGTACGGCACCGCCGGCTTCTGGCTGCTTGACCAGCGCGATTTCGGCAGAACATTCTCGCTTACCGAATCTTTCGAAAACACCCTGCAGCAATATTGGCCCTTTAGCAGCAACGACCTCGTGGCGCACACGCGCTACAGCCATTGGTTCCTCAATTCGCTGACGGTCGTTGGCGTCACCACAATCCTCTACTGTCTCTACAGCATCCTGCGGCCGCTTAAACACGATCTGAGCGAGGCACCGGCGGAGCGTGCTCGTGCCCGCGCTCTACTCGAAAAGTATGGCGGGGGCATCGACGACTATTTCAAGCTCTGGCCCCACGACAAGTCGTACTTTTTTTCAGCTGATGGCGAGGCCTTCATCGCATACGGCGTGGCTCGCGGCGTGGCAGTCTGTTTCGCTAACCCCGAAGGTAAGCCCGAATCCATCGACCAATTGATGCAAGATTTCAAAGCATTTTGTTTTAATAACGGCTGGCTCATCGCGTTCATTGCCGCCAACGACAAGCATAAAACACTGTTCGCACATCTTGGTTTTGGTGACCTGCTCATCGGCGCTGACGCTGTTATCGACATCGACAAGTTCTTAGGCGAAACCGTTCGGAACAAATATTTCCGTAACATAGTCAACCGGTTTGAGAAGGGCAATTTTGCATGTACGCGATATTTGCCGCCGCACCCGCCTGCGCGTATTGCCGAACTGCGCGCCGTTTCGAACGATTGGCTCAAAATACCCGGGCACAAGGAATGGCGCTTCATCACCGGCTATTTTTCCAGTCGGTATTTTCGCGAGACACCACTGTTTGTACTGCGTGATGCGCGTGGTAAAACCCTGGCGTTCGCCAACGAATTGCCAAGCTTCAAGGCAGGCGAGGCCACTATCGACCTCATGCGCCACCGCCGCGACGTACCGAAAAATACCATGGATTACCTTTTTATCGACCTCATGCGCAACCTGCATGAGCGGCAAATCGCGCGATTCAATCTTGGCTTGTCGCCGCTGGCACGTCAGAGTTTTTCCGGCAACAGTGGACGGCTGCTCGACTACATTTACCTCGCAACGCAACGCTTTGTTTCAACCAAAGGCCTGCACCAGTATAAAGTAAAATTTGAGCCCGAATGGCAACCGCGCTACGTTTACTATGTCGGCAACACGTCGTCGCTGCCGAAAATCGGACTGGCGCTGTCACGCTTAAGCTTGCAAAGACGCCCTAAGTTACGCTAGTTTCTCAAGGCGTTGTTCAGGAAGCAACAATATAGTTCGGCTTTATGAATACAATTACACTTGGCGTGCGGAACGCATTCCGGAACGCAACCCGCAGTTTATCAATCATTATCATTTTGGGGCTCGCCATTGGCCTGAGTCTGGTCATGCTGATCGCGCACCAGGCGGTCGGGCAGAAAATCGCGGATGCCAAAAGTTCCATCGGCGACACGATTACGATTTCGCCGGCCGGGTTCAGCCAGTTCTCGCAGGCAAACAATGCGCTGACGACTTCGCAGCTCGGCAAAGTCAACTCGCTCACGCACGTCACCAACGTCACCGAAGCGCTGACCGACCGGCTGACGACCATCGGTTCGAGTCAGCCGTCGTTCGGCCCCAAGGCATCGAGCGACATTTCTACTAATAACCAAACGAGCCTGAAGTCACCGGTAAAAATCAACAGCGGCAAGGGCAATGGCTTTCATGTGTTTGTTAACGGTGGCAGCAGCAGCTTGCCGACCAATTTCAGTCCGCCAATCAGCATTATCGGCACAAACGATCCGACCAATTTGGCAAATGTGGCTGGTGCCGGCAATATTACCGTCACCAGCGGCAAGATGATCAGCGGCACGAGCAACACCAACGATTCTATGATCGGCCAGAGTATGGCCAGCAAAAATAGTTTGAAAGTCGGCTCGACCTTCACAGCCTACGGCAAAACGCTGACCGTCACCGGCATTTTCAAGAGCAGCACCGACGCTGGCGGCAACAACGTAGTCGTGTCCTTACCGACCGAACAGCGCTTGAGCGGCCAGAGCGACGATGTCACCAGCGCAGTGGCGACTGTCGATTCGGTCGACAATCTCAGTTCGACGACCACGGCTATCAAAAACACGCTCGGTTCAAACGCCGACGTTACCAATTCGCAGGACGAGGTCAATCAAACCATCCAGCCGCTCAACAGCGTCAAAAACATCGCACTGTACAGCTTGGTCGGCGCCGTTATCGCCGGCAGCATTATCATTCTGCTAACCATGATTATGATCGTGCGTGAGCGACGGCGCGAAATCGGCGTCCTGAAAGCCATCGGCGCCAGTAATGCGCGCGTCATTTTCCAATTCATGAGCGAAGCCGTGACGCTGACGATTGCCGGCGCGCTCATCGGCATCATCATCGGCGTCATTGGCAGCAACCCGGTGACGAACACGCTCGTGACAAATGCGTCGAATTCGTCAAGCTCCACTAATCAGCAAACTGTGGGCCCGGGCGGCCAAGGCCCAAGCCTGAGCGTTGGTGGCGGCCGGCAAAACTTCGGCGCGCGCCCAACCACCGGACGTAATTTCTTCGGACGCAACGCCAACAGTTTAGACAATAGTGTCCGCAACGTCCACGCCAACGTCGGCTGGAATATTCTGGCCTACGGACTCGGCGCGGCCGTGTTGATCGCTATCATCGGCAGTTCGCTGGCCGGCTGGCTGATCGCCCGCGTCCGACCATCAGAAGTAATGAGGCAGGAGTAGGAGCAAAAAATGTTGAAAGTCAAAAATCTCTCACGTGAATTCCAATCGGGCGACACCGAAGTCATGGCCGTAAATGACGTCAGCTTTGACGTGCCGGAAGGCCAATTTGCCTCGATCGTCGGCAAAAGCGGCAGTGGCAAAACGACGCTATTGTCTTTGCTCGGTACACTCGAAAAACCGACGAGCGGCAAAATTGAAATTGATAGCAACGATGTCACTCGTCTCAGCGACCACGCGCTGGTAGCTTATCGGCGCAGAAAAATTGGCTTCGTATTCCAAGCCTACAATTTAATTCCAAATTTAACCGCGCTCGAAAACGTCATGTTGCCGCTCAGTTTTGAAGGCGTCCACGGCAGCGAGCGCAAAAAACGCGCCGCCGACTTGCTCGACCAAGTCGATCTGACCGGTGACAAACAGCACCGTAAGCCCGGACGACTAAGCGGCGGCGAACAACAACGCGTTGCCATCGCCCGCGCCCTCGCCAACAAGCCGGCGCTCATCTTGGCCGACGAACCGACCGGCAACCTCGATTCCGAAACCGGCAAAATGATCTTCGATCTGCTGCATAATTTAGCTCGCACGCAAAACACGACCATCATCGTCGTCACGCACGACCTATCCATCGCCGGCAAAACCGACAAATCCTTCCGCCTCGCCGACGGCAAATTGGCCGCATAGATAAGGCACAAGCGCCTAACAAAACTACTTAAGATATAGACCTACACGTTAAAGCGCCCTCTAACAAGTGAGTGCTTGGACAAAAAGACAGGTTTTGTTTTACCTTGGCTATGGCTAAATGCTGGACAAATGCCAAGAATGGCATACACTTAAATGTATGAAAAAACATAAACAAGTTACTAAAAAGAAAAAAAGTATCCAGCACCACGCCAAACGCCTGTTCCACGCCACACCAAAGTTCGTGCATGGCATGGTCGTTGGCGCATTCGTCGGCACCATCCTGGTTACCGTGGCACGCGCCGACTCGGCTGCCCAGGCATTGAGCATTTCGTCGGCACGTAATTGCGACGGCAATGCCGTGATGTACTGTGGCGCGCTGAGTACGAGCCAATTACAATCCCGCTATAAAAATAAAGGTGTAGCGCAAATTTATGCCGCGGCGCCCTTTGACATCAGCGCCAGTGATATTGCCGCTACGGGCAAAACTGCTGTGGCAGGCCTCGTATACAAAAATGGCCACGTTACAGTCAAAGGCAAAGTCGTGGCCACGAGAGCAGTCACGGCCGGCCGTGAAAACATAAAGGGAAGCAAGAAAGTTACTCACGACGGCGTAACTTTTTACGAACGCGCGCCGAGCGTATCATTTGCCCAAAATACCATCGCCGCCTTTGTGGTCATGAAAAACGGTCAGTTCCAATTTGCTATTCTGGGCAGTTGCGGTAACCCCGTTCATGCCACGCCAGTGCCAAAACCACAGCCAAAACCAACCCCCAAGCCGAAACCGACACCGACGCCCACTCCAACTCCAAAATCACCGCCGCCAACCACGATTACGACGCTAACGTCGGCTCCGGCGTCACAAGGCATCACGAGCCTGCCCAATACCGGGCCGGGCGCGATAATATTCATCGCCATTCTGTCCGTTATCGGCGGCTACGTCACCCACATGACACACCGACATATTCGTCACCGACGCCGTCTGCACGCAGCACACCACCATACCACGCGGGTAGAATCTTAGCTCAAGAAAACCGTCAGCGCTTTGCTTTAATTGTAGCCAACCGATGACGAACGCCAAGCACGCCGACTGTCATAGCCCCGAGATAAACCAAACCAGTTTCGCACGTCGACAGCAAATGCGCCTGCCGACTCACCACTAAATACGTGCCGCTTAAAAATGTCGCACCAATCAAGCCATACGAAATTTTTAGCTTTGCCTCTGAAGGAACCAGAAACAAAAATGTCGTGTACGCGATGCTGCTGAGCGCAATAATTACATGGATGAGAATTGCCATAGTCACTTCCTTATTTTCTTCTTAAGTATACCACTTATGGCAAAACGGCGCCAAGCGGGATCATAATTGCCAAAGCCAGGTTGATCACGAGCGAGAACATAAAAAAACGTTTGGCCCAGGCCGCGTCATTGTCCGCGCTAAAACCTTGCACGGCCAGCCACAGCCACGCCAAACCGAGCGCCGCCATCACGAGCGCATACGTGTAGCCAGTGCTACTGAACGCATTGAGCATGAGCGCCGCGACTATGAAAGCAAACGTGTAGAGCACAATTTGCTGCTTGGTGGCGTAAATGCCTTTTTTGGCCGGCATGACCGGAACGCCTGCGTGCCGGTAGTCCTTCAGCCGGTAAATCGCAATGGCGTAGAAATGCGGCATTTGCCAAAGCGCCATGATTAAGAATAAAACAATAGCGGCGGCATCGACATGATCCGTGACCGCACAGTAGCCGGCCACGATTGGCATAGCGCCCGAGATCGTCCCGGCGAGCGCGCCATGAACTGAACGACGTTTGACCCAGCCATACAAGACCACGTAATCAACGTAGGCAATGGCGCCCAGCACCACAACCAGCCAGTTGACGTGCACTGCCAGAATTGCAAAACCAACGAGCCCGAGGACAATTGCGGCAATTAGCGCTTTTTGCTTTGATACAGCGCCGGTCACGAGTGCGCGATGTTTGGCCCGCGCCATTTTTTCGTCCAGCCCGCGATCAGTGTAATTATTCACAATGCAAGCCGATGCGATAATCAGCGCGATCCCGATAAGCGTGAAGAAAAACAGCGGCCACGCCACGTGCCAGCGAGACGCAAACAGAAACCCCGAGGCCGCCATAATGACATTGGCAAGCGTCCGTTCCGGCTTGGCCAGCTCATAATAAGCCTTGAGCATGGTCAAATGCCGCCGTCTTGGTCTTGCAAATAATTATTGACTTGCTGCGGCGTCATGGTCATGCGATAGTTCAAGCTATGCATAATCCACAAACTGCCGATTACCAAAATCCCGACAACCAGCAGCATGAAGCTGAGCACCAAAAGCCGCCAGCGCGGCCGGGATTCGCGGCCGAGGTGCAGGAAAAACAATAGCTGAACCACAAATTGCACGCCGGCCAGCCCAGCGATAACCAGCGCAATCGTCCAATCAGAATAAGCATGGTTCGTTACCAGCACATACGCCGCCAGCGTCAGAAAAATCGACAGAATAAAGCCGCTGACATAGGTTTGCAGGTTGCCGCCGGTCGGCTCATGCCGCGACACAACCGCCGATTCACGCGCGCTCATACATGCAAACTCCCCATTAAATAGACAATCGTAAAGATAAAAATCCACACAATATCCAGGAAATGCCAGAACAAGCTGAGCATGGTCAGCCGCCGCACCACGCCGCGCGTTAGCCCAAGGCGCGCTGTTTTGATCATCATAACCAGCATCCAGAGCAGGCCAACCGTGATGTGCAGCCCATGCGTTCCAACCAACGTAAAAAACGACGACAAAAAACCGTTGCGCCGCCAGCTATTGCCGGTAATAACGAGGTGCCGAAATTCGGTCAGTTCAAGCGCCAAAAAGGCCAGCCCGAGCACAAACGTAACCGCAAACCAGCCGATAACTTGTCGCTGCTTCCTTTGCTGCGCCGCCAGCATGGCCAATCCGCACGTAAAACTGCTGGTGAGCAGGATAAGTGTCTCGGCCAGCACATTGTGCAGGTCAAATAATTGAGACGCGCCCGGTCCGCCAAACGTATTGACATGTAGCACCGCATAGACCGCGAACAGGCCAGCGAACAACACGCAGTCGGTCATAATATAAACCCAAAAGCCGAACACGGCACGGTCGTCGGCCTCGCGGCGTTCCTCGCGCCGCACGATTTGTTCGCCGGTTATCGTGATTTCGCTCATACAGCCCCGATCCTCGCCGCAATCGCAGCTTCGACTTTTTGAATTTCGGTCACTGACACACGCCGCTCGGTATGGTCGTCAGTCGTGCGAACGATAATGCAGGTAATAATGCCGAGCAAGCCCAGTGCGGCCAGCCACCAAATATGCCAGATCATGGCAAAACCAAATAGAAAGGCAAAAGCGGCGATGAGTATTGGGGAACCGGTGTTTTTCGGCACCACGAAGCTTTCATACTTTGGCCGGATGGGCTGTTTTTTGGCAGTCTGTTTCATTTCCCAAAATGCATCGCGCGTCGTGACATGCGGCAAAATGGCGAAATTGTAAAATGGCGGCGGGGAAGCGATCGACCATTCGAGCGTCCGCCCGTTCCAGGGATCGCCGGTCAAGTCCCGATGCCATTTGCGCGTCAGCACGCTAAATCCAAGTTGCAGCACCTGAAAGGCCACGCCGAGCGCAATAATTGCCGCCCCGATCCCGGCCACAATAAATAACGGCTGCCAGCCCGTCGACACCGCATAATGGTCAAGCCGGCGCGTCGCACCCATCAGCCCCAAAATATACAGCGGCCCAAACGCAACCACGAAGCCGATTATCCAGCACCAGGCGGCATACTTGCCAATCGCTTCATTGAGTTTGAATCCGAAAAACTTCGGGAACCAATAGGTAAGCCCGGCAAAATAGCCGAACAGCACGCCGCTGACAATCATGGTATGGAAATGCGCGACCAAAAACAGGCTGTTGTGGACTTGGTAATCAATGCCCGGCACTGCCAGCATCACGCCGGCCATACCACCCAGCGAAAACAGAAACACAAAGCCCAAAAACCAATACATCGGCGAGGCAAATTTAATCCGGCCGTGATACATCGTGAATAGCCAGTTGAAGATTTTGACGCCGGTCGGCACGGCGATAATCATGGTCATAATGCCGAAAAAGGCGTTCACGTCCGAGCCCGCGCCCATCGTGAAAAAATGATGCAGCCAGACAAGGAATGACAGAATGCCGATCGAGGCCAGCGCCCAAACCATCGAAGTGTAGCCGAACAAACGCTTGCGCGAAAACGTCGCGACAACTTCCGAATACACGCCGAATGCCGGCAACACCAAAATATAGACTTCCGGATGGCCCCACGCCCAAATGAGATTGACATACATCATGGCGTTGCCGCCGACGCCGGCGGTGAAAAAGTGCATGCCAAGCGTGCGGTCGAGCGCCAGCAATGCCAACGTGACCGTCAAAATCGGGAAAGCAAACGCGATCATCGCCATAGTTACCAAAACGCTCCAAGCGAACATCGGCATTTTCATGAGCGTCATGCCGGGACAACGCATGCGCAAAATCGTCACCAAAAAGTTGATGCCTGACATCAGACTGCCCACGCCCGCAATCTGCAAACTCCAAATCCAATAATCCACGCCCACGCCCGGACTGTATTTGAGCTCCGAAAGCGGCGGATAAGCCAGCCAGCCAGCCGCCGAAAACTGGCCGACGACCAGTGACAAATTTACAAGTATCATCCCGGCCGTGAACAGCCAAAAACTGGTAGCGTTCAAAAACGGAAACGCGACATCACGCGAGCCGATCATGAGCGGCACGACCAAATTGACGAGCCCAAACAATAAGCCCATGCCCACAAAGAAAATCATAATCGTGCCGTGCGCCGAAAACACCTGCTGAAACGTATTCGAGTTCAATATGCCATGCGAATTGCCAACCGACGTCGCCTGCTGCGCCCGCATCATAAGTGCATCGACGCCACCACGCACCAACATGATGAGCGCCACGATCAAATACATCACGCCGATTTTTTTCGGGTCAACGCTCGTCAACCATTCGCGCCACAACCACGGCCACTTTTTGAAATACGTCAGCAGCGCCAACACGACCAGCACGCCCGCAATCATTGACACGCCGGCGCCGAGCGTCAGCGGATCACTCGGGAACACATGCATATTCAGCCGGCCAAGCAGAGCACTTGCGATCACATTCATGGCATGTACATTCCTTGCATCATGGGCATTGCTTTTGTCTGGTTATTCGAACCCGCGTTCACGGGCATCATCTCGCTCGATGAGCTGCTCGGCATCATGTATTTCATAACAATCGTGTCGTACAAATTATTTGCCACCGACGAGTAATAGGCGACCGGGTTATTTTTGCTGGACTTCGCAAGTTTATTGTACGCCGCCTGCGTAAGTTGATTTGGCGAATGTTTGACAGATTGCGCCCAACTGTTGAAATCAGCTCGTGAGCTCGCTTTCGCCACAAACGTCATACCCGCGAACCCGCTGCCGCTGATATTCGCTGATGAGCCTTTGTAGCTGCCGGCCGACGTCGCCATGAGATGCAGCTCCGTCGACATGCCGGGCATGGAATAAATCTGGCCGCCAAGTTGCGGAATCCAAAAAGAGTTCATGACGCTATCGGAAGTTATCTCAAAATCCACCGGCGTATTCACCGGAATCTGGAAAAAATTCACCGTCGCAATATTTTGCTGCGGATAAATAAACAGCCACTTCCAATCCAACGAAACAACCTCAACTGTAATCGGCTTCACGCTGCTGACAAGCGGCTTGAACGGATTGAGCGCATACGTGCTCACCCAGGTCACGACCGATAATATTGAAATAATGAGTATCGGGATACCCCACCAAGCCACTTCGGCCACGCGGTGACGATCCCAATCCGGCATGTATTTTACCTTCGACTTTGTATTGCCTTCGCGATACTTTACCGTGATAACTATCGTCATAATAAACACCGGAATAATGACCGCCAACCCCAGCAAAAAGGTAAAAATTATCAGGTTGCGTTCTTTGTCGCCAATCGTGCCGCGCGGCTCCAAAATCGGAATATTCGTCCGGTGCAAGTACCTCGCTACAACGACGAGAAGCGCCAGCACGATCAACCCTAACGTAACAAATTTGGTTTTATACTTCATCTTGTCTTAACGATAACCACAATCACCATCTACTATAACACTTACAAAGATGCTACAGTAGTTGCAGAATCAAAAACGGCTTATGCTTCAGAACATATCACCAAAAATTACGAGGCGAAAAGTACAAGTTTGCTTAGGAATTTTGTGGCTGATCGACGGAGCCTTGCAGCTCCAGCATCAAATGTTCACGAGCAATTTTGCGAATGACGTCATTGCGCCGGTTGGCCAGGGCCAGCCACGATTCGTGAGCGAGCCGGTACATTGGGCGGTGCAGACGATTTTGCTGCATCCGGCGGTTTTTAACGCCTGCTTTGCACTTGTCCAACTCGGGCTCGGCGTGTTTATTTTATGGAAACGGACGGCAAGATACGCGCTAGTTGGATCAATCTTCTGGGCTTTGGCAGTGTGGTATTTGGGCGAAGGTTTGGGTGGTTTGGCAAGCGGGCAAACATCGATTTTGATGGGCGCGCCGGGTGCTGCACTTCTGTACGCCATTATCGCGCTCGGCGTTTTGCCGCCGAAAGCCAGCAAGACTCAAGACAGCAATCGGCCGGCTTCCTGGCTCGCAATTGCGTGGGCAGTTTTATGGCTTGGCGGCACGGTGCTACAGCTTGCGAACGGGCAAAACACGACGGCGGATTTGTCGTCGATGATTTCCGGCATGGCCGAGGGCGCGCCGGGCTGGCTGGCCGCGATCGATTTACACGCCACGAATTTTTTGCATAATTCCGGCAACTGGGTAGTTTTGATCCTGATAAGCGTGCAAGCACTCATTGGCTTCCTCGTACTTTTGCCACGTCGGACGCGTGCCGTCGGAATTGGCGCGGGCATTATACTTTCGCTGATTTTTTGGGCAGTCGGCCAAAGCTTCGGCGAATATTATTCCGGCCTGGCGACCGACCCAAGCACCGCACCGCTTTTCATTTTGCTCGGCCTCGCGATTCTCGGCTCCAAACAAATTGACCTAAGCGTTTTATGAGTTCGTTTGATGTCGCTGCGGCGCTAGGCCTGCCCGCATTGCCCTCACACATTGCACGCGTGGAACAAAAACTTACAGAAATTCTGCCACCCGACAACCCATACTTGAGCGAGCCGGTAGCTCGGCTGCTACAGTCTGGCGGCAAACGGCTACGCCCGAGCTTGGTGATCGCAGTTGCAGCAAGCCAAGGCAAAAAAATTAACGACAAAGTCATTACGAGCTGTGCCGCCATCGAGCTGCTGCACGTCGCCAGCCTCGTCCATGACGACATAATCGACAATGCCGCCAGCCGCCACAAAACGCCGACCATAAACCACCGTGAAGGCGTAAACCACGCGATTATTGTCGGCGATTATTTGTTGGCAAAGTCAGGCGAGCAAGCCGCGATGGCCGGTCGGGAAATCGCACAAACGGTTGCCGCTGCTTTCGCGTTTATGTGCGACGGGCAAGCCCGCGAGCTCGCCGACACCGACAACCTGAACCGCACGCAAGCATCATATATACAAGCAGTTAACGGTAAAACTGCCGCACTGTTCGCAGCCGCTTGCAAAGTCGGCGGCCTGTGCGCTGATCTTCCCAAAACTCAAGTCATCGCACTCGCACGGTATGGCGAAGATTTCGGCATGGCCTACCAGCTCATTGACGACATACTTGATTTTGTTGCAACCTCCGATTCCCTGAGCAAACCCACTGACGTCGACGCACGCCAGGGCAACTACACGTTGCCGGTACTCCTAGCACTTGGCGGTCCGAACGGCAAAACATTTGAAACGCTTCTCCTGGACCAAAGGCTACCGGGTGAGCCACTGACTGATGCGCTCCTCAAAGACAATTACATCGACCAATCTATTCGTAAAGCCAGAACATACTCCAGACGGGCTCTCCATGCGCTGAGCGCGCTTGGAGAAAGCTTTGGCTTAGAAAATTTACCACCCGCCTTCATGGAGTGGGCCTTGGCGCAGCACCTTGAGTAAGAAACTATTATTCTTCGTCCGATTCCATTGCATGCCGTGGCAGCCGCGTAGACGCGACTAGTGCTACGGCCCCTGCGATACCGGTCCCTACAATACCCATTTGAGCGCTGTGCGCAATTGCATCATTTTTAATCCTCGTAATGGCATTGGTAATCTCTGCATTATGTTGGCGACTGGCGGTGACCGTACCAAGACTCTCCGCAGCAGTAATAGCACTAGCAGTAATCTGCGGTTTAGCCGCTTGAGGCAATGTTCTGCTGTTTGCTATGTCGCCGGTAAGACGTGTAGTTAGCGCCGAGATAAGCAAAGCACCGACCAGTGCTTGCCCGAGACTGGTGCCAATCAGTCGGAAGGTATTGTTCACACCGGATGCCTCGCCGGCCTGGCGCGTCGAGACGGAAGATAGGGCAAGGTTCGAAAGCTGGGAAAAACCACATCCAAATCCAAGGCCAAACAAGGTCATACCAGGCATGGGCGTCCAAATGGTGCTGTGGACGCCAAGCTCCTTGTACAAAAAGAATGTGCCAAGCAGCATTACGACTAGCCCGAACTGGGTTACTTGCTTTGGCGTCGCTTTCTCTTTACCGACTAGGATCCCGGCAATCGGTGCGGACACCAGCATGCTGAGCGTCAAGGGCAGCACCGCCAAACCCGTATGAAGAGCGTCTTTACCAAGTAAGCCTTCGTAAAATACCGGCAGCGCAAAGATAAGGCCGAATTGAGTGAGGGCAATCAAGCCGACCACACATATGCTGGCTACAAACTGGACATTACGAAACAGGACAAGCGACACGAGCGGTGGCTTGCCGCGTCGCTCCAGATTCATTTGCCGCCAGAGGAAAATACCGATAAGCCCTAAGCCGATAAGTATGCTATACGGGCTAATCGACACGCCATGAAAATGATACAGGTGATTAAAAAGCTCGTAGGGCGCTTTCGCCCGGATCCATCCGTATGTCGATGACTCGATAATACCGTATACTACGCCGCCTAAGCCGAGAGCGGACAGGATAATGCTCAGCATATCCGGCCAATAGGCATGCCGATCCTGCGTCTCGTGTAATACGACTGAACCCAGTAATAGTACGACGACTACGGCTGGATTGATAAGGTAATTCCAGCGCCAGCTGTAGTTGGTCGTCAGGAAACCGCCGATAATAGGGCCGGCTGTAGCCGCGGCGCCGGCAACTGCTCCGTAAACGCCAAAGGCAATGGCTCGATCCTTGCCCCGATACTCTGCGGCAATCAATGCGGCAGTGCAGGGAGTCATTAATGCGGCACCCAAACCTTCAATGAGAGAAACGCTGACCAGCAATGACCTTGCCGTGTGTGATTGGGACGCAAATATAGAGCCGATCCCAAAGATAATGGCGCCCAGCAAGAACATGCGCTTGCGCCCAAAAATATCCCCCAGTCGTCCGCCCGTGAGCATGAAAGCACCCACCACCAGCGAATAGCCGGTGATTATCCACTGAACCATTTTAAGCGTGGTATGCAGATCACCGACGATCGCCCGTACCGATATAGTAATGATGGTACTGTCGAGCACCGAGATAAAAAGCGCGAGCGCCAACACGAGAAGTGGCAGCCATTTACGCAGACCCATTTGTTTCACAAAGTACATCCTTTCTGTAATGCATATACCATGTTAGTATGTAACATGTTACTTACTATAACGAAGCACGGATTTGTTTGCAATGGAGCATTTTGAACTTACCCTGGAACTATACCGCACGACGTCAATAATGGACGCCTACATCGATGCCAACCTCGTTCCGGCTGCCGGTATTAGCCGCGCCCAGTTTACTATCATTTTTATGGTTAATCGTTTTCCCGATAGTACCCAAGCCGAACTCGCCCGCAAACTAAGCCGTTCCCACGTTGCCGTTGGGCGTTTAGTCGCGATCTTGACCGAGCGTGGCTACGTGCAGCAGCACACAAGTCCTCGTAATGCTCATGCACATTGCCTGACAACCACCAAAGCAGGGAACGCCCTGATAAAAAAAGTGGGGCGCCTGTTCGAACAAAAGTCCGCAGAGCTATTCACAAATGCGCCAGACCAGCTGGATGAGGCGACCTTACATGAGCAGCTCAAGCTATTAAGCGACAGAATAATTGCAGCGCGATGAGAATTTGACACTTTGTACAATTGCCCTTAAAAATGCTCGCGGATGTGGCTGAATGAATAGTCCCAATCGGCCGTAGCTTTTTTGTGGGGATTGAAGATGGCTTCGGGATCCATAATTTTTTTGGCTTCGCGGAAAATTTCGAGCATTTCCTTGCCATAAGCTTGTTCGAGCCACGGGCCGCGGACGAGGCCGTCGTTGTGCTCGCCGGACAAGACGCCGTGGTATTTCAACACCAAAGTGTCGACTTCTTTCATGGCCGGCAAAAGCTTGGCGCGGTCTTTCGGATCTTCCAATTTCATCAATGGAATAATGTGGAAGTTGCCGTCGCCCATGTGCCCGGCAATCGTCGCGAGCAGTTTATATTTTTTGATAATTTTCCTAATCTTCGGCAAAAATTCCGTAAGGTACGGCGGGTTCACGACCAGGTCGTCGATGAACGGCGCGGTGTGTTTGTCTTTGACTTTTGAACGCAGCAGGTTGAAACTCTGGCGGCGCATGACCCAGAATTTTTCACTTTTTCCTTCAGTCGCGTCTTCTTCAAAACCGTTGATTTCGTAACGTGCCCGATATTTTTTTAATTCGCGGTGCATTTTTTTTATCTTTTCGCGAACTTCGTCTTCGGTTTCGCCGTTGAACTCGATCATCAAAATCAATTTCGGAATTCCGCGCAAAAGCTGCAAACCGTCCGGAATCAGGCCGATCAAAAGTTTTATAAATCTCTTCGGTCCCAACATTTTCAGGAAATACGGCATAAATTTTAGCGACAACTTGAGCGTGGCATCGTCGAAACTTTCAAACGTCGCGGGTTTGGCTTCCAAAACTTTCGGAATAATTTCACCGAGTGCGTCAATATCTTTCAAAAACAGCACGAGCAAGCCGGAATGCGGCCGGGCAGGGACGAGCCGGAAATGAATGTCAGTCACAAACCCGAGCGTGCCTTGCGCGCCGACGATCAAATTGCACAAATTGAACACGCCCGCGTCGCGGCCCCAGACGTCCCACAAATTATAGCCGGTGGAATTTTTTGTGACATGCGGTTTGGCCGCTTTGATTTTATCGTAATGTTTTTCGCAGAGCTCGAAAATCTCTTTGTAAACTTTGCCTTCGAAATCTTTCTGGCCGATTTTAGCAAGCAGCTCGCGGCGGTTCAGCGACTTGACCGTGCGTTCGACGCCGTCGGCAAAGACGAACTTCAGCTCGGTTACGAAATTTTCCGTTTTGCCGAATTCCAGCGACTTTTCGCCACCCGAATTGTTGTTTACCATGCCGCCGATCGTGCACAAATCGCGACTGGCCGGGTACGACGGCATCAGCGCTTTGTGTTTCAAAGTCTCTTTTTCAAAATCACGATAAAACACGCCGGGCTGCGCATGACCTTCATGCGCGCTCACGTCTTCAATCGCCGTGAGATGCTTGTTGAAATCGACAATGATCGAATCGTTAATCGCCGCACCGGACATGTCCGTGCCCGCGCTACGAGCGGTTATCGACAAACCTTTTTGCTTGGATTTTAACTGCGCGACAGTTTTGACAATCTTCTCGACATCCTGCGCGTTTTTTGGCATCACGACCATTTTCGGCCGAATCTCGAACATCGAAGCATCGTGACTATAAAAATCCCGCGTCACCGGCGTGACATCACACTCGCCCGCAAACCCAAGACTTTTCAATTTTTGTTTTACGTCTTCCATACTATAAGCTTAAGCATTCAATGCCGCTCGCGCAAGGATTAATCGCGATTAGCAGCTTTTGCCAATGCGAAATCAGCAAGCTCGTGCCGATAAATAAACGCCGTCATCGTCAGACCACACAATACGATGTAAATTTGAAATGCCGAAACTGCCGCCAATGGATAGGCGGCCAGCGCCAGCAGTGCAGACAGTGCACTCGTCAAATAGAACCACGGCGACTCGGTTTTCGTATGCTTCCACGTCTTCACAAAAGCCGGCACGTAGGCTGCAAAGTCTCCAAGAATGCCCGCCAGACGCCAACGATCGGATCACGACTCAGCTGCCAGACAATAGTTCCCGCGACTGCCACCCCCAAACACGTCCAATCAAGCACGGCCGTTCCACCCATGCCACGCCACAAACTTAAACCAAAGATTACTATTGCTTGTACACAAAATATGCCCGTCAAAATCTTGGCACCGTTGTTGCCATGCGCGGCCACGATACTTGCAAAATTAACACTCAGTACAACCATCAGCGCAAACCGCGTCATCCGATGCGGCTTAGCGTTACCTCGAATAATGCTGACAGCATACGTAATCGGCGAAACCAGAGCAAAAATTGTGCTAAGTGTGACGAGTACTGCTTGCATGGGTTATCGTACGCGATTTATTGGACTTCCGTTCAGGCAAGACTGAATATCGTCATAAACCTCTTGACCAAGCTTTTCAGCCGTCTCTTTAGTATTGTACCCGATGTGTGGTGTTGCGACTACGTTTGGTAGCCTCGAAAGCTCAATAATTTCTTGGCTAGGCTTGCCGGTCAGCGGTTCACCTTCAAACACGTCCAAGCCAACTCCGCCAAAGCTGCCGGCTTTAAGTGCTTGTGTCAAAGCGGACTGATCAATAATCGCGCCGCGCCCGACATTAACTAACGACGCGTCCTTTTTAAATAGTGCCAGCCGGCGAGCGTCAATCATGTGTTTAGTTTTTGCGTTCAACGGCGCGCAGATACAAACCGCATCGGACGTGCTTACCAGCTTGTCGATTTCTTGCGAGGTCGATTTAGAGTCAACGAAACTAACCTCCATATTAAAACCAGACACGAGCTGCTCAATCCTTTTGCCAATATTACCGTGCCCGATTAGCCCGAGTTTCTTTTTGAACAACTCAACTCCTTTGAACTGGACATGCTCCCACTTACCACTTTCAAGCGATTCAACAGCATCCGTGACTTTTCGGTTCGCCGCAAATAATAACGCAAGCGCATGCTCCGCGACCGCTTCGCTATTGAATGTGGGGCAGTTCAAGACTTTAATCCCTTTGCTGCTGGCATACTCGACATCCACCCACTCATAGCCGACTGCTGGCACGATTATAAATTTAAGCTTGGGTGCACTATCGATAATCTCTTTTGTTACATCGACATAATTGGCGGTTATTATTTCCGCATCCTTAATACGACCGATTAACTCGCCTGTGCCCTTTGGCATATCGTCATAAATACGCGCCCCAAGTGCGCCCAACATTTGCTTGTGGGTCTCGGACATTTCAATAGGGTCGGGAATTACAATTTTCATAAGCAACCTTTCTGAACTTTTATCTTGACAGTATAAGAGAACGACTTGCCCGTGTAAATGTCATGGATACTTTGTCGCAAACCGTAGGAATTGTATAATCATAAGCGTGACGGGCGAAAACGCACATCATGTGTTGTTTGTCCGAAAGATTTCTGGCTTGTTTCACGAGGTCATGCCTGCTGTTCTTCTACGACGACGGGCTTGTGAGATCTGAGCTCCTTGATATACGGAACGGTTGCCGCCATAACTATGCAAACAGCGCCGACACCTGCAGCTACTCCGGGCGACTCGTGAAAAAAAATGGCGCCGAACAAAAGTGCCCATACAATTTCGAGTAAACCGAGCGTGCCGGCCACTCCAGCTTCAATCATTTTCGCTCCATGAACAACTGGCCATGAAGAAGCAATCGACGCGAGCGTAAAAAGAAATAGATAGAACCAAGCAGTATCAAATCGCAACTCTGGCGCATGCTCATGCAGCAAGAACGCCATGGGAAGGTTAACAACCACGCTTAATAGCCACGCGATAACGGTAATTTGTGACGAGTTATATTTTATGCGCTGACATACACCGATGCACAAACCATCGGCCAAGCCGCTCACGAATGCCAGCAGGAGGGGTATAAGTTTCGGCGTACCAAACGATGGCAGAGAAGTGCACAACAGGCCCAGGAGCGCCAGCAATGTCGCCACGAATTTATCGGCAGTGTAGCGTTCGCCATTAAAACGCCAGCCGCAAAAAAACATCATGAGCAGCGCGCCCGAATACATGCCAAGCACCGCCAAACCAATGCCGGCATGATTGATGGCATAGTACAAGGGGCCCGAGGCCAACCAAGATGCAAACAGCAGCAGCAAAAACCATTTTCTATCCGCTCGCCAACGAACTGGTTCCCACTTGCGCTTCCCCAAAAACATAAAGGGCGCCAGCAGAACAACAACCAAAGCAGATTTAATCCAAGCCTGCGCGTAGGGACCGAAACTATTGCCCATGAGCCGCGTCCAAATACCGTAACTGCCGTAAAAGATTGATGACAATACAATGAGGCTTGAACCGTACAAGGCCGGATTAGTACTGCGGCGTTTCAGGCTGTTCATGATTCTTATCCTACCATGATGGAGGCAGCATCACAGCGATGAATTGTGCGCTGCGGACACAAATTTTCATGGCAATCAGGCTGGACGCTTTGTTCATAGTGTAAGCATGGGTATAATCATAAGCATGACAGGCAAAAACAAACAGCATGTGTTGATTATTGGCGGCGGGTTTGGCGGGGTAAAGGCGGCACTGGAACTTTGCGAGTGGGCGGATGTAGCGGTCACGCTTTTGAGCGACCAGCCGGATTTTCGGTATAATCCTTCGTTGTATCACACGGCGACGGGCGGATTGCGGGCGCAATCGAGCATTGCGCTGGAGAAAATTTTGCCGACGGACAAAGTAACGCTAGCTTTGGGACACGCCGAAAAACTCGATCGCAAGCATAAAACAATTACGACTCAAGAAGGCCATATTATTCCGTACGACATGCTTGTTTTGGCGCTTGGGTCGGTCACGAATTATTTCGGCATTGAAGGTTTGCAGGAATTTTCGTTCGGCATCAAATCAATGGAAGAAGTGGAAGAATTTAAAAATCACTTGCACACGCAGCTGACGGCCGACCACAAGCCGGATTTGAATTACGTGATTGTCGGCGCCGGGCCGACGGGCATCGAGCTGGCCGGTGCGCTACCGGAATATTTGCACAAAATTATGCGGACGCATGGCATTAACCATCGGGCGGTCCATATTGACTTGATCGAAGCCGCGCCGCGATTGTTGCCGCGCTCACCGAAATCAATTTCGCGGGCGGTGAAACGCCAGCTCAAAAGGCTCGGCGTCAAACTATACGTCGGCCAGGCTGTGCAGGGCGAAACCGCCGACGCGCTGACGGTCAACGGCAAGCCGATTACCAGCCACACCGTCGTTTGGACGGCCGGCATGGCTAACAATCCGTTTTTTGAGTCGAACAATTTTACCGTCGACAAGCGGCACAAGGTCGCCGTAGATGAACATTTGCAGGCCGAGGATAGCATCTACGTCATCGGCGATAACGCGAGCACGCCCTTCAGCGGCATGGCGCAAACGGCGCTAAGCGATGCCAAATTTGTGACCGCGGACATTGAAAAGCAGTTGGCGAGCGAAAAGCGTGAGGCTTACAAACCGAAAAAACCAATCAGCATTATTCCGACCGGCCCCGAATGGGCGGCGGTCGAGTGGGGCAAGCTGCATTTTGCCGGCAAGCGCGGTTGGATTTTGCGCGAGGCGGCCGACTGGATCGGCTTCCATGATCTTGAGCCATGGTGGAAAGCCACCGAACAATGGGCGACCGAGCTCGGCACCGAAGAGTCGTGCGCCGCCTGCGCCACGGCCGAACAAAGCTAATAAAAAATCGCCCGCTGGCGACGGACGATTTTTTATCTCTATTTTTAACGTAAACTATTTTTTCGGTTTGCCGTTTGTTTTGCCGTTGACGACTTTCGCATTGGCAAGCGCTGACTCACCGGAAAAGAGCAGGGCGTACAGATTCACACCAATGATAGCGCCAAGCACCGGCCCAAGCGCGTATGTGCCCCAGCCCCAGGAATTGCTCCCGAGCGCCACGGCCGGGTTGATGAAGCCGTTTGACGAAGCCGAAGCCACGATGACACCCAGCGCGTACGCGCCGCCAACAACGACCGCACGCTGATAGCCCCAAACTTTTTTGTATAGCACTGCGGACGCGATAAGCGTGAAGACGAATGCGCCAACCGCTTCCGCGACGAGCACTCGCGCTTGATAGCCGCTGCTCACATGCTGCACGGTGCCACGCACAAAGTACCGGTACAAAAAGTACGCAGCCCAACCGCCAAGCAATTGCGCCGCAATGTAGGCAACAGCCGTAACGGTCTTGAAACGCCGCGCCGTCCACAACGCCAGCGTAACTGCCGGGTTCAAATGGACGTCGCCCGAAATCGACACTCCGACGAGCACCACGGCCAAACCACCAGCAATCGCCACAAAGTATGGGATGCCGATACTCGACCGGCTTACATCGAGCACCGTGAACGCCAGCGTCGCGGTACCCAAAAATTCGCCCACCACCGCGGCGACTTTTCTTCTTCCAAACATACGAAACTCCTCCGTATTAGTTATTTATAGCCTAAGCATAAACGGCTTCAAGCGTTTTGTAAAGCCCCAAGCGGCTCTTCTGTCGGAGCGTCTGCCTCAGTCCCAACGCGTTGGATAACGTACACAGGCAAATCTCCTTTGGTGAGCACGGCTGCGGTAGCTAAAGTATACACGAGTTCACTCAAGAATGCCTTCTGTTGCATAGCCGGCTCATCCGGATACATATTTTCAGCGAGCTGTTGCATGCGCCACACGTCCACGGCGAACACATCCGCTTTGCCGCCGATATATCCCCGCACAAACTGCTGGTTGACCGTATAGCCCTCGACCATGTTAAGCACGATGCGCGTCTCGATGTGCAGCCCGGCGAGCTCTTTGACGATTTTGCCATCGTCTACGACTTGGCCCATGACTTTCTTGCCGGAAAACGCTTGGCCCCGATTTGTCTCGGCTGTTGCTGCGAAATTCGCTTCGACTTCACCCAAATCGGCCGTGTCCACGCCAAGCAGGTCGATGACGCCGCGGATTTGATCCTTGTACGTCACCGCCGCGTCAACAATCGCGGGTGCGTTGTCGATGGCACCGCAACCGCTGTCGTTGTCAGGATCTTTGACATGGTCAGCGGTGTGCGCCCCGTAACCAAGCCGGCGCTTTTTCAAGAGGGCAATGCCGCTCGTAAAGGTATTTTGCAACTTCTGGCCTACAGCCTTGCCGGTGCCGATGAGACTCGCCGCCGCCATGGTCGCACCGCCGCCAAATACCTTCGGCCGGTGCAATGATCGAGCGAACGTTTTGAATTTATCAAAAACCGTTTTGACGCCGCGCCCGTCGCCGCAGCCATCGTCATCAAGCATTTCGCCACGTTCATCGATATCGACCTTTGTCAGAATTTCGGGCGCGTTGATAGCTTCGTCGACAGCAGCCGCAACTTCATCGCCAGCCTCGTTTTCTATCGCCTCGCGCGAAATCGAGCCATGCCCAAAGCCCAGCCCGTCACTTATTTTCTGCACCTCGACTTTTGGTGGCACTTCGATTCTCCTTTCAATATTATAAGGATGTATTCATAGCTTTTATGCTACTTAACGTCTTTGGTGGCGGCGTTTTAGGCCGGCGACTTGCAAACGGGTTGCGGTGCGATCGACGAGCTGTTGGGCGTGGTCTAGGCTGAGTTGGTCTTTGGCTTCGGTTTTCATTTTTAGCGCACGCTGATGGGCTTCTTCGGCTTCGGCTTCATTGATAGTATCGGCGTGGTCGGCTTCGTCGACGATAACGCGCAAAGTATCGTCTTCGACTTCAATGACACCGCCGCTGACTGCAAAAAAATCGCGAGCCGAATCAGAATCTCTTTGGTTGCGGCGGACATAAATGACGCCATTTGTTGCCACGCTGATGAGCGGCATGTGGCCGGGCAGCACGCCGATTTCACCGTCCAAAGTCGGCAGAACGACTTCGTACACGTCGTCGTCAAACTTCATGCCGGTCAATGTTACGAGCTGCAAATGAATCACGCTTAATCTTTCTTCGTCTCTTTTACTTGGGAAATATCGCCCTTCATATAGAAGGCCTGCTCGCTCTTCTCGTCGTGTTTGCCTTCGAGGATTTCCTTGAAACCTTGCACAGTGTCGGACAGTTTGACATACGCTCCTGGTTTGCCGGTGAATTGCTCGGCCACGAACATCGGCTGGCTGAAGAAACGTTCAATCTTGCGGGCGCGGCTGACAGTTTGTTTGTCTTCTTCACTCAATTCTTCCATGCCGAGCATCGCGATAATATCCTGCAAATCTTTGTAGCGCTGCAAAACACGCTGGACTTCGCGGGCAACGTTGTAATGGTCTTCGCCGACAATTTCCGGATCAAGAATGTTCGAACTTGAATCAAGCGGATCGATGGCCGGGAAAATGCCGATTTCGGTCAGCGCACGGCTCAAGGTAATGGTCGAGTCAAGGTGCGCGAACGTCGTTGCGGGCGCTGGGTCGGTAAGGTCGTCGGCCGGCACGTAAACCGCTTGCACCGAAGTGATCGAGCCTTTATGCGTAGAAGTAATGCGTTCCTGTAGCTGGCCCATTTCCTGCTGCAAGTTTGGCTGGTAACCGACAGCCGACGGCAAACGTCCGAGCAGGGCAGAGACTTCCGAGCCGGCCTGCGTGAAGCGGAAAATGTTGTCGATGAACAGCAGCGTGTCTTTGCCTTGGTCGCGAAAACCTTCGGCGATCGTCAGTCCCGAAAGGCCAACGCGCAGACGCGCTCCCGGCGGTTCGTTCATTTGCCCAAAAACGAGCGACGTGTTCTTTAGCACGTCCGCTTCTTTCATTTCGCCGTACAAGTCGTTGCCTTCGCGGGTGCGTTCACCCACGCCGGCGAATACCGAGTAACCACTGTGGAATTTGGCGATGTTGTTGATAAGTTCCTGAATCAAAACGGTTTTGCCCACGCCGGCGCCACCGAACAAACCGGCCTTGCCGCCTTTGGTCATCGGACAAATCAGGTCGATGACTTTGATGCCAGTTTCCAGCACTTCGACCGTGCCGGACTGGTCAATAAGCGGCGGCGGCGTTTTGTGGATCGGCGATTTTTCTTTGAACTCGCCCTTCAAGCCGTCAATCGCATGACCGGTTACGTTAAACATGCGTCCCAAAGTCGCTTCGCCAACCGGCACGCTGATAGCCGCACCGGTATCTTTGACTTCAACACCGCGTTCGAGTCCATCGGTCGAGCCAAGTGCAATCGCCCGGACGCTCGACTCGCTCAAATGCTGCGCCACTTCCAGCACGAGCGTCTTGCCGTCCAGCTCAACTTCCAGCGCATTATATATAGCCGGCAAATTATCCGCCGAAAATTCTACGTCAACCACCACGCCGACAATTTGGTTAACGGTACCCATTCCAGTCTTCGCTTTTGTGTCTATTGCCATCATACTCTTCCTTTTAATTCTTAATCCCATTCTCCTGGTTTACCGCCCCAAATGCTACCACCAGGCGCGTGTTCTCTGGGCTGCAAATCAGCCTTTGGAGGTAAGTCGGCGACGGTGTCATGCGGTTTACTGACTCGCCAGCTATCATCCCACGCGTCCGTCGGAGGCCGTGTTTCACCGGAAGTCATTTCATCGCCTCCGCGCCGCCGGTTATTTCTGCTAATTCCTGGGTGATAGCGCCTTGCCGCGCGGTGTTGTATTCCAGAGTGTAATCGCCGATGAGGTCGTTGGCGTTGTCGGTGGCGTTTTTCATCGCCAGGGCGCGCATGGCGTGCTCGGACGCGAGGCTTTCAAGCAGGGCTTGCCAGATCTGCGCTTCGATAAGGCGCGCGGCCGTTTGGTGGACGACCGTTTCGACGTCCGGCTCGAAGTTCATAACCACGTCCGACTTCGCCGCAGCTTCATCGACTTGAGCCGGAAGCAGCGGCAAATTGGTCGCCACCTGCGTGATGCTTGATTGGAAATTGGTGTAGAGCACGCGGACTTCGTCAATCTTTTCGTCTCTGTAATTTTCGACGAGCGCGTTCAAAATCGGCTGGATGTCGGCTTCGGTCGGCTCGTCGCCAAATGCCGGATAGTGCGCGACCAACTCCACGCCATTCAAAAGCCGCACGAGCTGCACGCCTTTGTTGCCGATGGTGATGACGCTGCTTTTCACCTTATCGGCCTGGTCTTTGCGGATCGACTGTGTCAGCAGCTTCAAAACGTTGGCGTTGTACGCGCCGGCCAGCCCGCTGTTGCTCGTGATGACAACGTACAAACGGTTTTTGACCGGCCGCTTGCGAAACAACGGCTGCTGCTCGACTTCTTTAATCGTGCTCAAACGGGCAAGCAAACTATACGCCGCCTCGCGGTAGGCGCGCGAAGCTAGCGCTTGCGTTTGCGCGCGCCGCAGCTTGCTGGAGCTCACCAGCTCCATCGCCTTAGTGATCTGCCGGGTGTTTTTGATCGACCCGATCCGCCGTTTTAATGTAATCAAACTTGCCATTCAAACGCCTACTTATTTTCTCCGCCTGCTTTAACTTTCGACTGCTCAACCGTTTCGTAGCTTTTGGCTACGCCGCTTGCAACTTTGACCACTTGCTCGTTCTGCTCGTCGGTTGGCTTGTTGCCGGTGTTGAGTGCTTCGGTTAGCTTGGCGTGCTTGGATTTGAGTTCGGCAAGCAAGGCTTCCTCGGCGGCTTTGACCTTTTCGAGCGGCACTTTGTCGAAGCAACCCTTTGTGGTCGCGAGCAGCGAGCAGTACATTTCCCAGATTGATTTCGGCGTGTATTGTGGTTGCTTGAGCAGTTCGGTCAGGCGCTGGCCGCGCTCGATGGTGTGGCGGGTTTCGTCGTCCAGGTCGGTCGAGAATTGGCTGAACGAGGCTAGTTCGCGGAATTGTGCCAGGCTGAGCTTCAGACCGCCGCCAACAGCCTTGATAGCTTTCGTTTGGGCACTGCCGCCGACACGCGACACGGACAAACCAACCGAAATCGCCGGGCGAATACCCTGATAGAACAAGTTCGTTTCCAAGAAGATCTGGCCATCAGTAATAGAAATGACGTTCGTCGGAATGTATGCCGAAATATCGCCGGCTTGAGTTTCGATAATTGGCAGGGCAGTCAGCGAACCGGCACCGAGCTCGTCATTCAATTTGGCCGAGCGTTCGAGCAAACGTGAATGCAAATAGAACACATCGCCCGGATAGGCTTCGCGTCCTGGCGGGCGGCGCAAAAGCAGCGACATTTGGCGATACGCCACGGCGTGCTTGGACAAATCGTCGTAGATAATCAACGCATGCTGCTTGTTGTCGCGAAAATATTCGCCCATCGCACAGCCGGCGTACGGCGCCAGGTAAAGCAGGGCGGCCGGATCGGCCGGGCTGGTGGCGACGATGATGGTTTGGTCCATGACGCCTTCGCGCTTCAACCGTTCTTGCAGTGCGGCAACTTTCGACAATTTTTGACCGATGGCGACGTAGACATTAATGACGCCGGTCTTTTGGCGAGCCTGGTTGACCATGGTATCAACTGCGATGGCGGTTTTGCCGGTTTGGCGGTCGCCGATGATCAGCTCACGCTGGCCGCGGCCGATCGGCACTAACGCATCGATGGCAGTCAGGCCGGTCATCAACGGTTCATGCACGCTTTTGCGGTCGAGTACGCCGGGCGCCGGGCGCTCTACGCGGGAAGTTTGCTTCGTTTTAATAGGCTCGCCGCCGTCCAGCGGATTGCCGAGCGGATCGACCACGCGGCCAACGAGTTCCGGGCCGACCGGCACTTCCAAAACTTTGCCGGACAAACGCGCTTTGGCGCCGGCTTCGACTTCGACAGCCTCGCCCAAAAGCACGGCACCGATTTCGTCCTCGCCCAAGTTCAAGGCAAACGCTGTGACCGGCTGGCCGTCCAGTCCGTCGATTTCGATCATTTCGTTGTAGCCGCAATTCCGCAGCCCGTAAATCCAGACAATGCCATCGGCCGCGCGTGTGACGATGCCGACTTTTTCTATTTCCGGCCGCTTTTTCAGGTCGGCGATTGCCGCCCGAATGTCACTGGAAAGTTCTTTAATAGATAATTCACTCACGATGTCAGGCCCTTTCTACGGCAGTTAATTCTTTGAAATGGTTCAGTTTGCTACGCAGCGTCAGGTCAAGCTGGCGGTCGACAAGCTCCAGCCGCACGCCGCCCAAAAGCTCCGCATCGATCCGTTCGCCCACGATAATGCGCTCGGCTTTCGGAAACTGCTGGCGGACTTCGCGCTCAACATCTTTGCGCCCGGCCGGCGTGAGTTCGTGCGCGCTCACCACGTTGACCTCGACGATACCTTCGCCGGCGCGATATGCTACGACATCGCGCATCAGCGAATCGAGCTCGCTGACACGATTCTCGTCCAAAAGATAGGCCGCAATTTCTTGGCCCAGCCGCTTGGCGCTCGTATCAGATTTGAGCGTTAGGTTCGCTAGAACGGGAGTGATTTGGTTGCGCGGCGTCTTCATGCTTTAGCGTGCTCCTTCATGGCGCGGTCAATCAACGCCGCGTCTTTTTGGGCGTCGACTTTTTCGTCGATGATGGCTTCGGTCGCGTCGGAAACCAAACCGATCAATTCTTTTTCGACTTGTTTGCGCGCCCGCGTGGCTTCTTGCTTGATACGATCTTCGGCCGAGGCGATCAAACCTTCGGCTTTTTCGCGAGCATTGTTTTCGGCGGCGGCAACGGTCTGGCGACCTTGGTCGTGCGCGGCGGCAACGATTTCGTCAGCTTTCGCGCGCGCCTCGTGCAGTGCTTTGGCAACCTTTGCTTCCAACTCAACCTTTTCTTTCTGCATTTGCTCGCCGAGTTTTACGCCTTTTTCAATCGTCTCGCGGCGGCGCTCCATAACCTTAATGATGGGTTTGAACGCCCAGTGTTGCAAAACCCAAAAGGCCAGCAGAAACGTGATAACCTGAATAATCAGCGCCTTGCCGTCGATGCCCAGCGCGCCAATACCCGACGAACTGTCTGCAAATTGTGTTAGTCCATTAATCATTTATTTACAAATTTCCACTGTTAAGCACTCGCGCTATTTGACGAAGAATGTCGAGGCAAAGGCCAGCAAACCGTAAACCTCAACCAGACCCACGAACACCAGCGCCTGGCCAAGAAACTTGGAAGCTTCCGGGTTGCGCCCGACGGCCGACAGATAATTTGCGCCGATAAGGCCGATGCCGATGGTCGGGCCGATAAAGCCGCCGCCGATCATAATGCCGTGCGCCAGCGATTGCATCGGCGTCACGCTACTCGCGAGTATTGTTGCTACTGGTAACATGTTATTTTTCTCCTTAATTACTTACGGTTATTATGTCTAGCATCATCATGGTCGAAGTTGAGATATCTTCCAAGATTGAAGATGGCTCTGTCCGACCACGACGCGCGTCTTAATTATTGTTATTTATCCTTTGGCTCCCTCTGGTGCCGCAGCCCCTATTGTTTCAGGTGATATGTCTTCGGTCAACTCGTTGTGGCTCTGCGCGTCGTTGACGCTGATAGCCAAATAATTGACCGCAAGGATA
This sequence comes from Saccharimonadales bacterium (SeqCode), assembly GCA_036489905.1. Classification (GTDB taxonomy): domain Bacteria; phylum Patescibacteriota; class Saccharimonadia; order Saccharimonadales; family UBA4665; genus JAICLK01. The sequence goes on along the minus strand of DASXEX010000004.1, from coordinate 2,475 downwards.
ACGAAAATATATGCCTGCAGCGCGCCGACGCCGAACTCCAGCAACGTAAACGGCACCGCCGTGATCGGCGACAGCACGCTGGCCGGCGCCAGCAAACCGCCCAAGTAGGAAAACACGGAAATCACGATTTCACCGATAGCCATGTTCAGGAAAAGTCGAAGCGCCAAACTGAACGCACGCGTGAAGTCGGTAATCATTTCAATACAACCGATCACCAGGTACAACGGATTAAACGGGCTGCCGATAAAAAAATGGCGGATGTATTTGCCGAAACCGCCAGCCTCGCGGATCGACGCGACATACACCACGATCATTGTCACGATGCCCATGACCACCGTAAAGTTCAAATCGGCGGTGATGGGCCGCAGCAGCGGATGGCCATGGATTTGGACAGCATCGCCCACGCCCGGAATCAACCCGGACCAGTTATTGAGCAGTACCAAGAAAAAAAGCGTCACGAAAAACGGCACGTACTTGCGACCAGTGACCTTTTCGGTAAATGCACCTTCAACAAGATCGATCACAAAACTCACGCCCGCCTCGAGGTACTGCACCACGCCGCCTTTCGGGTGCACACTCACGCGGCGGGCAAGCATCGATAATGAAATGACCAGAAATAAACATATCGCCCAGCCCAAAATCATAGAGTTGGTGATGTGCACGCCTGCAATGGTAAAGTCAGTCGCCGGCGCAACATGAACGGACGGGCCGCTGTCAGCAAAATTAGCCAGGAAGTTCATTCGTCCTTGTCCTCTTCTTCATACGATTTTTTGATGGCGCGTTTTTGCGAGGCTGTGAGTTTCGGAACGGGCAGGCGATTGGCGACTTGCATGGTTCGCCACATCACCGCGATCGAACCGATGAGCGCCAGCCCCAAACCAACAAACGTATAAACCGAACCGGTGCCAAACACTTTGTCCAGCTTCACGCCAGCCAAAATCGGCACCAGCACCACAATCGCCAGCTGCCAGCTCATGTTCAGCGCCATATTCAAAAACTGGTCGCGCTGACGCCCCGACCGCGCGAATTCGCCACCTGATTTATTTTTTTCACTTGTCACAGAATGCACCGGTTTCGGCACATGGGAAGTTTTTTCCATTATTTTTAAGTATAGCAGTAGCCACCTCTGGAAGCAACAGCGAGATAAAGAATGGTATACTAAAAGTATCATGACAAATGTGCCGATAACTATTTACAGCGCCGACTGGTGCGCGTTTTGCCACGCCGCCAAAGATTATTTGGACAAAAAAGGCATCCCCTACGTCGAGAAAAATATCGAGACCGATCCGGAAAACGCCCGCGAATCCGTGGACAAATCCGGCCAGACGGGCATCCCGGTCATCGACATTGACGGCACCATAATCATCGGCTTCGACCGCCCCAAAATCGACACAGTGTTGCACGAGAAAAAGCTTAGCTAACATACTTTTGCGTCACGCGCCACTGTCTGCTACAGTAAAGCTATGTACGAAGCTACTGTAGGACGGTCGGACGAAGAGCCCGAATTATCCGATCGGGAGCAGCAGGCTGTTTTGGCAGTCATGTCCATACTGCGAGACTCAACCACTTGCCCGGATATAACCAGGCCAGAATGGACTCACATCACAGACGCGCCAGGATCAGAACCGGATCGTCTGGCGACCGTCCTGCTCCTTCATGCTAGCAACGAAATCGGCGGCGAAAATACCAGCACTTATTTCCGCGTAGCACCTGACCGCAAGCGGCTAGAAGAACTTAAAAACCCGAGCCGTGGCGACAAACAACGGCTGCAAGCAATCCTCGGCGGACTTGCAGACCTCGGCCCATTCGCCGAACAGTATGCCTTGTGTCAGCTGGCCGTAAGTTATTACAGAGGAATCCTGCAGCGCGGCTATTATGATGAGAAGTCCGGAAAACTTAAACTTAAAGTTGATGAGATTGCTGAACTATACGACGCTACTTCAGAAATCGAACACCCCATTTTGACTCGCTTAGCAGCGCTGCAAACCCAGGCGCCGCGCTCACTACGTCCGCATAGCTTGCGGGCAGAACGTTTAATTCGCCTTATGTTGCGCGGCCTGGATTAAGAGGTTCGACCTCTTAATGAAAAGAAATATTTTGTAATATGTTTTCGATGCTCGAGAGTACTCGTAGCCCCAAGCGGGACGTTAGCTGTTGGGTTTTCCGGTTCCGGAGCGGAACAGTTTTTGGTTCTGTCTCCGCTATGCGACTAGCGCTTCCGTCGGCGTTTGGCAGCCAAGCACAGCCATATACCTACTGTTGAGCTTTGCCTCCACCATTTGTAAGTTACTCACCTTACGCAAAACCCCTCCCATTTCCTGAAAGCTGAGGCAAACTGCATACTGAAAGGCAGATAACCTGACAAAGGATCTGCGATGCCAAAACCAAAACAGCCATCAAAACCATCAGTAAAACCGCTCAACCTCCCGTTGCTTGACCTGTACTCTGACTACCTCATCAGCTCCTTTGGGCTGA
>DASXEX010000027.1:0-4099 GCA_036489905.1 Saccharimonadales bacterium (SeqCode) | reverse complement strand
ACGCATGGGTATGACGAAATTAACTTTGCTGCCTTTGCCATGCTGGGCAAACAGTTTTCACCGAGGATAAAGAACGTTAAAAGCCAGTGGCTGTATAAGATCAATGCGAGTAAAAGCTATGGTAGTTTGGACGCCTTGCTAAAAGGTGCCCGCCACACCATAAAGATGAATAGTGTTACCGATCAGTGGGATCGGATGGGGCAGTTTTATGCATCGCTGGCCACAGGACATGTCACGGCCTCAACAGCACTCCGACGGTTGAGCGGCTTCACCGAGAAGAACACTTTTTATAAGGCAAACGTGGAGTTGGGGCGAGTGCTAAAAACAGAGCATATCTTGTACTGGATGAGTGACCCAGCCAGACGTAAGCGTGCTAGAAAAGGCTTACTGAAAGTTGAACAGATCCACCAGTTATCCAGGGATATAACGGTAACCGAGGCCGCCTAAAGGGCAGGAGCTTAGAGGAGATTAACAGTTCAGGCAACTGCACAACGTTGATTATGGCAGCGATCATCTATTGGCAGGCCAAGGAGATGGGCAGAGTAGTAAAAGAGCATAACCCCGATGAAGGCGTTGATCTATCACTGTTGGCACACGTCAGCCCGATTGGCTGGAGTAACGTAATCATTTACGGGGATTATGCTTTGAATAAGGGACTCGTCAGATAGGCTGAAAGCTTATGAGTACTGGGCGCATGAATCTGGGTGATACCTTTAGGACATCAAGGAGGTGTGCAGTTTGCAGGCCAGTCCTTTTGGAAATCTCATCTACAATTTTCTAGGCATTGAACTTTCCACGCATCCAATCATCCAAAAGATTTGGTGGTGTCCGGAAAAACTGCTGCTGAATAAGTTCATGATCGTCCGAGCGCCTTGGATCTGCCGACCAGTGTCACCAGAATTTCGATCCCGACAGGGTGCCATCCCAATCTAGAAAAACTGTCTCGTACTTTGCCATCAAATTAACCTATTGCGCTCGAAACGGCTTCGAGAATTACTTCGTCGAACGGGCCGGGGATGATTTTGTCAGGCGTTGGGTTTTTGATAAGTGTCGCCAGCGCAACGGCTGCGGCAATTTTGTGCTCGTCGGTGATTTGCCGGACGTGGTGATCAAGCGCGCCGCGGAAAATGCCGGGAAAGGCCAAGGAATTGTTGACCTGGTTCGGGAAGTCGCTGCGGCCAGTGGCGACCACGGTAGCGCCGGCGGCTTTGGCCTCGTCAGGCATAATTTCCGGCACAGGATTGGCCATGGCAATGACAATCGGGTCTTTGTCCATGAGTTTGACCATTTCCGGCGTCAAGACACCTGCTTGCGAAACGCCGATAAACACGTCGGCGCCAGTCAGGACATCTTCGAGCTTGCCCGAAATATTTGAGGGGTTGGTAATTTCCGCCAGGCGCTGTTTCGATTCGTTCAAATCGGTTCGGTCGCGACTAATAACACCTTTGCTGTCGGCGGCCATTATACGCGGGTTGGCATATTTACGAAGCAATTTAGCGATAGCTACGCCGGCCGCCCCAGCTCCGACAATGACAATTTTGCAATCTTCTAGTTTCCGGCCGGTCACTTTGCAGGCGTTAATGAGTGCCGCGAGCGCAACCACGGCCGTGCCGTGTTGATCGTCGTGCATGACGGGAATATTCAATTCAGCCTTGAGTCGTTCTTCAACTTCAAAACAAATTGGCGCCGCAATATCTTCCAGGTTAATGCCGCCAAAGCTCGGCGCGATTGCCTTTACGGCCGTCACAATTTCGTCGGCCGTGTGCACGTCCAAAACAATCGGCACCGCATCAATTCCACCGAACTGCTTGAACAGCATGCATTTGCCTTCCATCACCGGCAGCGCGCCGAGCGGCCCGATATTGCCAAGCCCCAAAACAGCCGAGCCGTCGCTAACAACGGCTACCGAATTGTTCAACCACGTATAATCTCGTGCCTCGGCTGGATGCTCGGCCACATAGCTGCTCACTGCGCCGACGCCCGGCGTGTAATAGATGCTGAGCTTTTCCTTGCTATCCACCGAATCTTTCGGTGCAATGGCAATCTTGCCTTTAAGTTCTTTGTGCTTTTCAAGTGCGAGTTTTTTGTAATCAGTCATACAGCAATTATACTCCATTTGCATGCAAATAACAGATATGTTATGCTTGAGTGAATTGCAAAATTAGTGTAAGGTTAATCGAAGCTATGGAATCTATTGTCAAAAAAATCGAGAACCAGTTTAAGAAATCGGCTGTTGTGGATGTGCGCAGCGGCGACACGGTGAAAGTGCACCAAAAAATTCGCGAAGGCAGCAAAGAGCGCGTGCAGATTTTCCAGGGCTTGGTCATCCGCTGTGACCGCAGAGGCTCGCACACCAGCCGCATCACGGTGCGCCGAATTGCCAGCGGCGTGGGCGTGGAAAAAAGTTTCTTACTGCACAGCCCGCTGATTTTGAAAGTCGAAGTCACCAAGCGCAGCAAAGTTCGTCGCAATTATCTAACCTACATGCGCGAACGTACCGGCAAAGCCGCACGCCTGACTGGTGTCGACTTTGACCGCAACGCCGTCAACACGGTTCGTGATGAAGCTGCCGAGGCCGAAGAAGCCAAACTTCACGAAGAAACCACCAAAGCCGCCGAAGCCGAAGCTGCCAAAAAGGCCAATGAAGAATCTAAACTCGAAGCCAAAGCCCAGGCCGCACTTGCCGCCCACGAAGAGGCTGCCGACGAGACAAAAGAATAATACCAAATCCGCAGATGTGAACTGGCCGTCATGGCCGGTTTTTGTATGGTAGACTTACACTTATGCAGTTGGTGATGTTCAGCGGCAACAGCCTCCGCAATCGGGACTGGGTTTACGAAACCAAGGAGCAGTTCGCCGATTTATTCGACAGTTTTTATGTGCAGCGTTACCGGCACTGGGACTTGGGCACTGATTGGATAGATTTGCCGCACGAGCTGCAAATTCTGCGGCAACAGCAGACAAGTTTCCGGCCTGGCTACGGTGTCTTCGCCAAATCCATCGGCACAGTGTTGGCAGTGCAAGCTATTGGCCAGCAGATTATCAAGCCGGAGTGGCTGCTGTTTTGCGGCTTGCCGCTCGACTATACCTTGGAAGAATTTCCACAATTTGCTGCGGTGCTTGCCAAGTGCGGCTTGCCGGTTGTTTTCGTGCATAACCAACACGATCCGGTGGGCGATGCGGCGGCGGCCAAAGCATACCTAAATCCGAAGCTCGCGAATACCAAAAATTGGCAATTTATCGAAACGCCCGGCGACACGCACGACTACGAGGATTATGACCTTCTGCGCGCGCAATTAAAAGAATTGCGGGGCTAATTTTGATTACGGTCGGCATCGACGAGGTCGGGCGCGGCTGCTGGGCCGGGCCGTTGGTGGCTGGCGCGGTAGGTTTGGTGAAGCCGATCAATGGCCTTGATGATTCTAAAAAGTTGAGTAAATTTCGGCGTGAGCGTCTGGCGGCAGAGCTTGGAATTTCAGGCGCGGCCATCGGACTCGGCTGGGTTTGGCCGTTGGAAATCGACGAACTCGGCCTCACGGCGGCTGTCGGGTTGGCCATGCGTCGGGCGCTCGATCAAATTACTATCGCTTGGGACAAGCTTATTATTGATGGCAACTACAACTTTTTTCCGGATGATCCGCGCGCCAAAGCCATTATAAAAGCTGATGCAACAGTGCCCGCGGTCAGCGCCGCAAGCATCGTCGCCAAAGTCGCACGTGACCAATGGATGGCTGGCGAGGCAACGCGGCAGTTCCCGGGCTATCGATTTGATAAACATGTCGGTTACGGTACGGCGCTGCACCAAGCAATGTTGCAGACATACGGCGTTTGCACGTTGCATCGGCGCTCATTTAAACCGATTAAGGTTTTGCTGGAGCAAGCGACGTGACAACATTTGATACTGGCCGCCAAGCCGAAGCCGCGGCAGCCGCGTGGCTGCAAAAGCGCGGTTTCAAAGTCATTAGACTTCTCCTACCACCCACCCTGTAGCTCCTAGCTCATCTCCGGTAAAATGGAGATGCATGTAATGTGGGAGGAATAACCATGGCCATAAAGCATAGCGACACAATCACACCTTCAAAGTATGATCAAATTAAAA
>DASXEX010000026.1:0-16891 GCA_036489905.1 Saccharimonadales bacterium (SeqCode) | reverse complement strand
AATCTTTGCGAGTTAACTTGCTCATATAGCGTCCCTTCATCCGCACCTCCATACCAGACAGCATGATAGAAGATTACGGGTACTTTTTTAATGAGCTAACGAATACTACTTGGGGAACTTTATTTATGAGCTAAGTCGGTATTCTAGCGTACTCCCCCCGGCGGTGCTATACTTACTGGCAATGGCGGATTTATCTCGTGATGATGTGTTGAAGTTGGCTCGGCTCGCGCGGCTCGATTTGACCGACGAGGAAATTGAGCGTTTTGCCAAAGAGCTGACGGAAATTTTGCACTACGTCGAGCAATTGCAGGCTGTTGATGTGAACGGACTCGAACCGACGAACCAAGTGACCGGACTCACAAACGTGATGCGCAAGGACGAGGTCGTGGATTATGGCTACGCACCGAAAGAGTTGTTGAAAAATGTACCTGAAGTGCTGGACGACCATATCAAAGTGAAAAGGATGATCGGATAATGTCAGCGCAAAGCCAGTGGTTGCCGATTGCCGACATTGCCGCAAAAGTGCAGAGCGGTCAGCTGAAAGCGCGCGAGCTGGTTGAAAAGTCGCTCAAAACTATCGCGGAAAAAAGTGAGTACGACGCGATAATCGCGACGCTTGAAAAGCGGGCGCTGGAGCGGGCGGACGAGATTGACGCGGCAGTGCAACGCGGCGACACGGCCGGTGCGCTGGCGGGGGTGCCGTTTATTGCCAAGGATAATTTTTTGGTGTTCGGAGCGGAGACGACCGCGGCCAGCAATATTTTGAAAGGTTTCGAGGCGCCGTATCAGGCAACCACGGTCGAGCGGCTGGAAGCTGCGGGCGCGATTTGCGTGGCCAAGGCGAACCTGGACGCATTCGCGCATGGCAGCAGCACCGAGAATAGTGACTTTTTTGCGACTAAAAACCCGCACGACAAAACCCGCGTGCCGGGCGGCAGCTCGGGCGGTTCGGCAGCGGCGGTTGTGCTGGATATGGCGCCGTTCGCGCTCGGCACCGATACCGGCGGTTCAATTCGCCAGCCAGCCAGCTTTTCCGGTTGTGTAGGCTACAAGCCAACGTATGGTTTGGTTTCACGCAGCGGTGTGGTGGCGATGGCGAGCAGCACGGACGTTATTGGGCCGCTGACGCGAACGGTCGAGGATGCGGCGATCGTGCTCGACGTGATGGCCGGTATTGATGTGCTGGACAGCACGACCATCAGTCGGGACGCCTCGAGCTACATGAAGTTTGACCGTGTCGTTTCACGCAAAAAAATCGGCGTTATCAAAGAGTACATGGATGAAGGCGTGTCACCAGGGGTCAAGGCAGCCATCGAAGCGGCAATCCAAAAGTTGAAGGACGCGGGCGCGGATGTGCGGGAAGTCAGCCTGCCTAGCTTGCCACTTTCGCTTGCCGTCTATTATATCCTCGTGTCGGCTGAAATCAGCAGTAACTTGAGCCGCTACGACGGCCAGCGCTTCGGATACACGTATGAAAGCGTAAGAGATTTGGACGAAAGCTATGCCAAATCGCGTGGTGTCGGCTTTGGCAACGAGGCGAAGCGTCGCATTATGATGGGAACGTACGTGCTCAGCAGTGGCTACTACGACGCGTATTATAAGAAGGCGCAGACGGTGCGCACAAAGATTGTCAATGAGTTCAATGACGTTTTCAGACAGGTGGATTTTCTGCTCAATCCGACGACATTGACGACTGCCTTCAAAATCGGCGAGGTCAGCGATCCGCTGCGAATGTACATGGCAGATATGATGACGGTCGGCGCGAACTTGGCCGGCATTCCGGCCATTAGCATTCCGGCGGGCATGAGTGATGGGTTGCCGGTCGGCCTGCAGCTGATGGCGGCACAGCACAAAGATCGCGAGTTGCTTAGTTTGGCGAAAAGTACGGAGGAGTTACTGGCATGAACAGCGAAGTTGCGGCCGTAGCTGCGGTTGTCGTTTTAATAACCTTGGTGCTTGGCGGCAGCTTGCTGCGGCGCCGCCCGAAGGTGCTTAAAACAACGTATTTCCAAAAAAGATGGCAGGAGCTGCAGAAGCTTTGCAGCGTGAAAGACACGTGGCCGTTGGCGGTTATCAACGCCGACAAATTGCTGGACGAAGCGCTCAAAAAACGCCGTTTCAAGGGCAAGGCGATGGGCGAACGGTTGGTTGCAGCCCAACGGATCTTAACCGACAACGATGGCGTGTGGTTCAGCCACAAGTTACGCAACCGACTCGTACACGAAGACAACGTGAAGTTGCGCGAAAAAGATGTGAAGCAAGCGCTGCTCGGTTTTCGCCAAGCATTGAAAGATATAGGAGCGCTGCGCCGATGATCGCCAAAGAAATCCGTGACCAGTATCAAGCGACAATTGGCATTGAGTGCCACGTACAGCTCAAGACGAAGACGAAGTTGTTTTCCGCCGTCGATAACGATGCGCGCGAAGCACCGGCCAACACGCTGGTGAATCACATTGATTTTGGCCTGCCCGGCGCGTTGCCGGTTTTGAATGAAGAAGCCTTGCATTTGGCAATGCGCGCAGCGTTTGCACTTGGCAGCGAGCCGCAGAAATTCAGCAAATTCGACCGCAAGCATTATTTTTATCCCGATTTGCCGCTCGGCTATCAAATCACGCAGTTTGACGAGCCGATTATCCTGGGTGGGTCGGTCGTAATCGAAGTTGACGGCGAGCAAAAAACCATCGGCATCACTCGCGCGCACATGGAAGCCGACGCCGGCAAAAGCACACATTCGGCCGGCAAAGATTATTCGCTCGTAGATTTGAATCGTGCCGGCACACCGCTGCTCGAAATCGTCAGCGAGCCAGACATGCACACGAGCAGCGAAGCCAAAGCCTACGCGCGCGAACTTTATCTGAGAATGCGCTACGCCGGCGTCAGCGACTGTAACTTGTACTACGGCAATATGCGTTTCGATGTGAATGTGTCGGTCAGCAAAACCGACGAGCTCGGCGCGCGCACCGAAACCAAGAACATCAACAGCTTCCGTGCTGTTGAAAAAACGGTCGAGTACGAAATTAGTCGCCAAATCGAGCAGCTCGAAAAAGGTGAAAAAATCGTGCAGGAAACGCGCGGCTGGGATGACGCCAAACAAAAAACATTTACCCAAAGAATTAAAGAAAACGCTGACGATTACCGCTACATGCCTGACCCGGATTTGCCTCCGGTTGTGCTCGACGACAGCTATATCGAAAAAGTCCGCGCTGAAATGTCGGCTATGCCGGCCGAGTGGCGCGAGCGTTTGAGCAAGCTTGGTCTCGACCGTTCGCAAACTGACACGTTGCTCGAAGCCGAGCTTGATGCGCCGGAAGTCAATTATCTGGAGCTTATCGAAAAAAATATGGCCGACGAAGCGTTCGCCAAGCAGCTCGCCAATTGGTTTGTAAATATCGAAATCCCAGAGCGCCGCGACGAGAAAGTTTTGAATGATGGCGATAATACCGAGCGCCTGGCATTTTATACGTCAGTTTATGATTTGAGCAAAGCCAATAAACTCAGCTCGACAAATGCAAGAAGCTTAATCATTGACGTGCTCGCCGCGCATAATTATCCCGAAAATGTTGCCGAACATGCCGAGCAGCAAGGCTTCATCCAGGTTTCCGACGAAGCCGAAATCGCCAAAATCGTTGAACAAGTCTTGGCCGAAAACGCCAAAGCCGCCGAAGATGTCAAAAACGGCGAAACCAAAGCCACCCAGTTCCTCGTCGGCCAAGTCATGAAAGCCAGCCGCGGCAAAGCCAACCCCCAACTCGCCCAGGAATTTATTAGAAAAGAACTTGGACTTTAAACAAAAATGGAGGCTGCTTATGAAAGTCTGGAAACGCATCGAACCGACTAAAGTCACCAAAGTCGGCTTCCGACAAATCGTAACGAAAACGTTTGAAATGTCCGACGGCCGGATTGAAACGTTCGATATCAAAGAGCGCGACGGCTGGGCGGCAGTCGTCACGATCACCCTTACGCCAGATAACGAAGTTTTAATTCTGAGGCAATTCAGGCCAGGCACAGAAACGATTATGGATGAACTGCCAGGTGGAATGGTTGAGGTGGGCGAAACAGACCTTGAACAAGTTGCGCGTCGCGAGCTTGAAGAAGAAACCGGCTATCAGGCTGGGCGCATGAGTTACTTCGGCAAACTGAGCTACGATGCTTATACTAACGGGTGGCGGCATTATTTTCTTGCTCAAGTTTGCACGCCGACCGGCCGAGGTCAGCAGCTTGAACCAAATGAGACTGACGGCGAGTTGCAGAAGATTGCTATCCCGACTTTGTTTGAAAATGCGCGAAAGGGTCGCATGACTGACCCGGGCGGCGTTTCGCTTGCATATGACAAGTTACAGGAGCTGCAAAAATTATGACTAAAATTCGTAAGGCGGTGATTCCGGCGGCAGGATTTGGGACGCGGATGTTGCCGATTACTAAGGTGGTGTCGAAGGAAATGCTGCCCCTCGTCGATAAGCCGATTCTGCAGATTGTGGTTGAGGAACTAGTCGAAGCCGGCATCGAAGACATTATCGTGGTGACGTCGGCGAACAAAGCTGACATGGTTGATTACTTCAGCAACACGGCTGTGGACTTGACTGAACATTTGCGCGCGGGCGGACCGAGCAAAGAAGCGCTGTTGCAGGAGTTGGAAAGCGTCAAAAATCTGGCCAATTTTGCTTTTATCGAGCAGCGCGGTGTTTATGGCACGGGCACGCCGGTGCTTAACGCGGAGCCGTACTTGGGCAATGAGCCATTTATTTATACCTTTGCCGACGACTTTTTTATTGCGCAAAAAAATAGTTATGTGCAGATGCTTGAGACCTACGAGAAATATCAAGCACCGATCATTGGCTGCCAGCGTCGTACACGTGACGCGGACTACAACCGCTATGGCTACGTTGGCGGTGAAGAACAGGACGCCGGAGAAGTTCAAATCAAGGCTATCGTTGAGCATCCCGGCAAGGCAAATACGCCGGGCGACTTGGCGTCACTTGGTGGATTCATCGTCACCCCAGAGGTGTTGCCGTATTTGCAAAAAGTTCGTGACCAATTACCGGCCGGCAAAGAACTACTTTTCAACGCGGCGTTCGGGCTAATGGTCGAAGACGGCAAGCAAGTAATTGCCAAGGAAATTGCGGACGCTACGTACTTCGACACCGGAAACAAGCTGGAATATATGAAAACGGTTGTGGCTGTAGCGGCACGTCACCCGGAAATCGGCGCGCAGTTCAAACAATTCCTCGATGAATTCACGCAAAGGGAGAAACAGTCATGAGCCAGGTTCGCAAAGCTGTCATCGCCGCCGCCGGATTTGGTACGCGCTTTTTGCCGCAGACGAAGGCGATGCCGAAGGAAATGCTGCCGATTGTCGACAAGCCGATTATCCAATACGTCGTTGAAGAGCTCGTTGACGCTGGGATTCGCGACATCATTATCATCACTGGCTCGAACAAGCGCAGCATCGAAGATCATTTTGATCTGCCCGACCAGGGCCTCATCAACAATCTGAGGGCGGGCGGCGCCAAAAAAGTTCCATTGATGGAAGAAGTAGAGACTATCGGCAACCTTGCTAACTTTATCTACGTTCGTCAAAAAGGTCCCTACGGCAATGCTACGCCGGTGAGCAGCGCGGCGCACCTAATCGGCAACGAGCCGTTTATTTACACGTTCGCAGATGATTTCTTCGTTGCAAATCCCGGCCGTACGCGACAGTTGATCGACGTGCACGAACGTTTTGGCGGTTCGGTATTTGCTTGCAAACGCACCGAAAATGACGCCGAGTATGATCGCTACGGCTATGTCGGCGGTACCAAGCAGAATGACGACGTACTCAAAGTGGAAAAAATCGTCGAGAAACCGGGCAAAGCTAATACCCCGTCAAACTTGGCCAGCGTGAGCGGCTATTTGCTCACTCCCGAAATTTTCGCGTACATTGACCGCGCGGCCGCTAACCTTGAGGACGGCGTTGAGCTCAACATTCAGCCGGCAATGCAGGCCATGATCCGCGACGGCCTACCGTTCTACGCCCGCGAAGTCAATGGGGTTTATCATGACACCGGCGACAAGCTCGAATACCTGAAAACCGTCATCGATTTTGCGCTCAAGCGCGATGACCTCGGCCCAGACTTCCGCAAATATCTGCGCGAAAAAGTGTTGTAGCTTAAGAGGGTTGCTGTATACTTTAAGCTATGAATGCGAGTGAGCACGTTTTAGTTATCATTTTGTCGGTATTTCTGGCACTGTTTCTGGCGCTTGCGATTATTGTGGCCGTGCAGGTGCTGCGGTTGGTGCGTACGCTCAATCGGCTGAGCCGGCAAGCCGAGAAAATTTTTGACTCGGCGGAAAGCGTTGGTGCGCTTTTCCGGACGGCTTCGGGGCCGTTGTCGGCACTGCGCCTGGTTCATAACATTGTCGAGTCGGTCTCGCAGCACACGCATAAGAAAAAATGAGGAGAAAAAGCATGAAGAAAAACACGAAGCGTTTGGCGGTCGGTACTCTGGTCGCAGCGGCAGCTGGCTACTTGGCAGGCATTCTGACGGCGCCGAAAAGCGGCAAGGAAACACGCAGGGATATTAAGCAGGACGCGCAGCAAACGTATGCCGAGGCCGAGAAGGAATTAAAGAAGCTCCACACCGAACTTGCGCAGGTTCTCGAAGAGGCCAAAACCAGGCTTGGGCCCACGGCTGGCAAAGCTCGTGAAGAACTGGAAGCCGCCATCGGCGCGGCCAAGCAGGGCAAAGACAAGGCCAGTGAGATTTTGAGTGCGGTGCGCGGCGGCAAGGCCGAGGATAAGGATTTGCAAAAAGCAATCAAGGATGCGCAAAAAGCTGTTGACTATCTCAAGACGTACTTGCGTAAATAGCCTCTATGAAACTCGGCACCCGGCCCAAACAATCAGCTAGATTTACCCCGCAAGATTATACACGACTTGGCAAACAAGTTGTCGAGTTGTATGCCGAGCTTCAGCTAAATCGCAAGGTGCTGTACCGCACCAGTTTTATCAAGGGAATTTTGAGCGGGCTGGGCGGCGTCATCGGCGCGACGATTGGCGTAGCTCTGTTACTTTGGCTACTATCGTTATTCGGGCAAGTGCCGTTTATCGGTCATTTCGTCGAGTCCGTCAAGCATACGCTACAAAATCGTCCAAAATAATCCATGTTGTAAAAGTCGCGCTCGCCAAACGTAAGCGTGGGCGTTTATAATGAGTTCATAATCAGAGGGAGAATTATGCCGGCTAAGGCTGGGGGCTTGCGCCCGAGTGACTACGTGCATCTGCACAACCACACGCAATACAGTCTGCTGGACGGGCTGACGAAAGTACCGGCTTTAGTTGATTTTGTCAAATCGAGCGGCATGGAAGCGGTCGCCATGACCGATCACGGTACACTTTCCGGTGCCATTGAATTTTACAAAGAAGCGACTACCAAAGGCGTTAAGCCGATTATCGGCATGGAAGCTTACGTTGCCACACGCACGCACGTCGATCGTGATCCGGTTAAAGACAAAGTTTACTATCACTTGATTTTGCTGGCCATGAATAACGCTGGTTACCAAAATCTCATGCGGCTGAGCAGCATTGCTAATCTGAGCGGCATGTACTACCGGCCGCGCATCGACCACGAGTTGCTCGAAAAATATAACGAAGGTTTGATTGTTTTAAGCGGCTGTATCGGCGGTGAAGTCGGCGATAATATCCGGCAAGGGCAATATGCTAAGGCAAAAGAAATCGCCAGCTGGTACAAGAAGGTTTTCGGTGATCGTTATTACATCGAAGTCCAGGATCACGGCCACCCGGATCATCCGAGCAAATGGGACGAGCAAGTAACCGCCAACCAGCAACTTATAAAACTTGCCGACGAACTCGCTATAAAATGTGTAGTGACCTGCGACGCGCACTATTTGCGCCACGAAGACCAAGAGGCGCACGAGATTTTATTGTGCGTGCAAACCGGCTCGTTCTTGAGCGATGAAAAGCGTATGTCGCTGAAAGAATTTGAGTTGCACGTCGCCGATCCGCTCGAAGTTATCAAGCGCTGGGGCACGGAGCACCCGGATTTTATCCGCAACACGCGAGAAATTGCCGACCACTGCAGCGTGACGATTGAACTCGGCAAGATTTTAATCCCGAAATTTCCGGTACCAAAAGGCGAAACCGAAAAGAGTTGCTTGGACAAGCTGGTATACCGTGGCTTGGCTTGGCGATATGGCGGCGTCTCACCCGAAAGGCAAGAAGCACTGAGTGTGGCGGCTGCCAAAAAAACCTTGCAACCCGCCACTATTGAGCGCGCCGAGTATGAGCTCGGCGTCATGAACGACATGGGCTACAACGGCTACTTTCTGATCGTCCAGGATTTTATAAATTGGGGAAAGGATCGTGGCATTATCTTTGGGCCTGGCCGTGGTTCGGCGGCTGGCTCAATCGTGTCGTATGCGCTCAGAATTACTGAAATTGACCCGATGAAATATAACTTGATGTTCGAGCGGTTTCTAAATCCGAATCGCATTTCTATGCCTGACATCGACATTGATATCCAAGACACTCGCCGCGACGAAGTTATTCAATATTGCGTGGAAAAATACGGGACGGATCGCGTGGCCAATATCGTCACTTTCGGCCGGATGGCGGCGCGCAACGCCGTGCGTGACGTCGCCCGCGTGCTTCAGGTTTCCTATGCTGAAGCCGACCGTTGGGCCAAGATGATTCCGCAGCCCATCCAAGGCCGGCACATTCCGCTGGAAAAGTCGCTCAAGGAAAATCTCGACCTGAAAAACGAGTACGAGCAAAATGAAACCGCCAAGCGTGTGTTCGACCTGGCTATTCGTCTCGAGGGCACCATTCGCAGCCATGGCGTGCACGCCGCGGGCGTGGTGATCGCTCCGGATGACATTGTGAAATTCGTGCCGCTCGAAATGGCGCAAAAGGGCGTCGTCGCGACGCAATATCCAATGGGTCCGGTCGAAGAGCTGGGATTGCTCAAAATGGATTTTCTCGGGCTGTCAAACTTAACCGTTGTCAATAACGCGCTGCGGATTATTCGTAAAGTGTACAAGAAAGAGATTGAGCTCAGCGAGATCCCGAACGATGACGACAAAACGCTTGCACTCTTCCGCAACGGTGATACGACCGGCGTGTTCCAATTCGAATCTGCCGGCATGAAGCGATACCTAAAGGAGCTGAAGCCGACCGAATTCGCCGACTTGGTTGCGATGAATGCTTTATATCGCCCGGGCCCGATGGCTGAAATCCCGCGCTTTATCGAGGGCAAGAACAACCCCGCTTCGGTAACGTATTTGCACAAATCGTTGGAACCAGTTTTGGGCGAAACATACGGCGTGATGGT
This sequence comes from Saccharimonadales bacterium (SeqCode), assembly GCA_036489905.1. GTDB lineage: Bacteria > Patescibacteriota > Saccharimonadia > Saccharimonadales > UBA4665 > JAICLK01. The sequence goes on along the minus strand of DASXEX010000026.1, from coordinate 7,565 downwards.
TACGCAAGAGCAGATCATTCAACTCTTGCAACTGGTAGCCGGTTACACCGCAGGTGAAGCCGACTTGGTGCGCAAGGCTATCGGCAAGAAAAAGCGCGATATCATGCAGGCAGAGGAGCCGAAATTTATCGCCGGTTGCGTAAAAAAGGGACTCACTGAAGAGCAAGCGCACCAATTGTGGAAGCAGATTCAGCCTTTTGCCGACTACTCGTTTAACAAGGCCCACGCCACGTGCTACGCGCAAATTGCCTACTGGACGGCGTACCTGAAGGCGCAGTTTCCGCCCGCGTTCATGGCTGCGCTTATGACGAGCGATTATGATGACACCGACCGGCTGGCGATTGAGATTACCGAGTGCAAGCATATGGGTATCGACGTGCTGCCGCCGGACGTGAACGAGTCGTTTGTCGAATTCGCCGTGGTGCCGGAAACCGGTCAAATCCGCTTCGGCATGAACGCGATTAAAAATGTCGGTACGGGCGCGGTCGAGGAAATTTTACGGGCGCGTAAGGATGGCAAATTCGAAAGTCTCGAAGATTTTTTCACTCGAGTCAACACGCGCGTGGTCAATCACAAGGCACTGGAAAGCCTGATAAAGTCCGGCGCGTTCAACCGCTTCGGCGAGCGCAGTTTGTTGCTGCATAATCTCGACGTGCTGCTGGCGTTCGGTTCACGCGTGCAAAAGGATTTGGCGAGCGGCCAGACCGATTTGTTCGGCAATTTGCTTGAGGAAACTGCACACGTTCGGTCTCGTCTCAAGCTCGATGAAGCGGCCCCGAAAATCAACCAGCACGAACAGCTCACCTGGGAGCGCGAATTGCTTGGGCTGTACTTGAGCCAGCATCCGCTCGAGCTGTATGAAACTTTTTTGAGCGAGCAGACCGTGCCGCTGAATTCGCTGAAGGCTCAGCACGATGGCAAAAGCGTGAACGTCGGCGGTTCGATTGTCGAGATGCGCGAAATTACGACCAAGAACGGGCAAAAGATGGCGTTCGTCAAGATCGAAGATAAATTTAGCGAAGTCGAAGCCATCCTATTTCCGAACAGCTATCAGCGCACGCTTGGGCTATGGGAACGCGACAAGGTCGTATTAATTCGCGGCAAGGTTTCGGCCAAGGACCGCGACGGCAATATCAACGAAGAAATCAAAATCATGGTCGACGACGCCCGCGAAGTTACGCCTGACCAAGCCGCATCGTACCAATCGACTGGCAAAAAGGCTCGTACTCCGGCGGGCAAAAAAGTTACAGCTGCGCAAACTGCCAAAGGCCCGGGTGCCAAATCGATTGTCGTGCCGGTATCGAAGGCATCCGTTGTTCCAGCCAGCAAGCGGGTTTACGTCCGATTGCGCGACACGAACGACCAATCGCTGCTACTTTCGCTTAAAGCGGCTATTGACGATCATCACGGTGACACCGACGTCGTGCTTGTGCTCGGCTCCGATAAGCAGGCTATCAAACTTCCCGCCGGCATCAGTGAAGATGCGGGGGTGATCGCTAAACTCGAGAATCTCGTCGGCGCCGAAAACGTCAAAGTTCAATAAATCTGACTTCCGAAAACCCGTCATTCCCAGCCTACCTACCGGACGGGCAGGCCTTCGCGGGAATGACGAGAGCGGGATGTTTTGGGGCTAGGTTTAATGAATCATGCCCGCCGTGCGAGTGAGGATGAAACCGAGGGTTGCGACGCTAACGATGAGTATATCGAGGAAGCGATGGCGAATAATGAATTCTTCGCTATGGACAACGACGCGTTTCCAGGCGAGTGCGTGGCGTAGTGCGAACCACATCAGTGCCACGGCGCCGAGAGTAGAAACGATAAACAAACTCCACGCTGCGTTGCCGGCCGGCAGGTCTTGCACGCGTGCGACACGCACGGCTGCCGGTGTCGGCTGCGGAACCGCGGCCGCGCTATGGGTAGCTGCGAACGAAACGGTACTGCCGGAACCGGACGTCGACACAGCGCTCGTCATTGTTCCGCCCGGCTCGGCGTACATCGCAACCACGAGTGTCTCTGGCCCCGAGTTTTGATAATTTGGTGAGTTGACAATGCCGAAGCCGACATCCTGATAGTTTTTGTCGAGAATATTTGCGCGGTGCTCAACGCTGTTCATCCAACCATTTATGACGCTACCGCTATTCTGAAAACCATAAGCCAGATTTTCGCCCGCCGCTTGATAGTTGTAATGCGCTGCGGTGATAAATGTCCACGGCGTTTTGCCATCTGGCGTGTTGTGCGACCAGTAGTTGCGCGCGACCATGTCGTTCGCCTTGGCCTGCGCGGCCCCGGTAAGTCGGCTGTTCAAGTTTAATGCTGCTTCGTGATCGTCGGTGCGCTGGACATTGGTGTCGGCCAGCAATTCGGTCGCACTCATACTCGTTGCATCACCGAGCACGCCGTGCGCTCGACCGCTCCAGACGCCATTAAAAACTAGTCCCAGCCCGACAATCAGCAGCAGCGGCAAATACGGCCAGTACGGACTGGCGTAGTGCTTGCCCTGTTTGTGATGTTGCCCGCTGCGCTTTTTATGCTGGATGCCGGCGTGCCGTTTTGGTTTTGCTGCAAGAACCATTTTTGTATTTCTTGTTACACGTAAAGTGTAGCATATGCGCGTCAAACAGGGAAGCGGCAGTGGTAGAGTGCCATGGCGGCGGCTTGGACGACATTGAATGATTCTTTTTGGCCAAGCATGGGGATTTCTAAAGTCATGTCGCAAGCGGCAAGAATTTCCGGCTCGATGCCTTCGACTTCGCGGCCGACAAGTAGCGCGATTTTATCTGGCGGTTTGAGGTTTGGCAACTTGACGGAATTTTTTGCTTGCTCGACCGCGGCAATCATGAAACCGCTAATTTTCAGTTCGGCAAAAATTTTGTCGATGCTTTCTAGATGCTGCCACGGCACAAAATTCTCGGTGCCCAGCGCGGTTTTGTGAATTTGCTTTGCCATTTTTTCTGCGAGATGCGGCAAACGCGAATCACTTTTCTCAAGCGGATACGGCGTGTAGCCGGTCAAATAAACCTTTTCCACGCCTAAGCCCTCGGCCGTTCTGAGTAGCGACCCGACGTTGTGGCAACTCCGTAGGTTGTGAGCGATCAAAACGATTTGCCGCATGCCACCAACTATACGCCGCAAGAGCCTGGCAGGCATAACGCTCATGGTATACTGGTGGCATGTCACAAGATGCGCGGTTGGATGAAGAGCAGGCGACGCAGCGGCGGGCGCGGCTGCTCAACATGGCGTATGTAGATACGTCCCAGATTGCCAACAAGCCGCTGTACAAGACTGTTTTGGGCAAGGACGAGCTGTACCGATTGCGCGTAATTCCGGTGCAAGCCGACAAAAACAATATCCTGTTTGGTGTAACGACTACAACATCGCAGCAGACGATGAACGGTTTGCAGCAGCGTTTTCAAGACCAACGAGTGGCGTTCACGCTCATATCCGATGCCGGTTACCGTGAGTACATGCGGCTGTACGATCCGCCAAAACAGGTAGTGTATCGAGACATTGCGGTCAACACTGCCGGCACGCAGGAGCTCGTCCAAAACGTCTCGGCCGTGCTCGAACAAGTGCGCGCCGACGACATGCTGGCATACTTGGTCAGCCAAGCGCACCGTTTGAACGCCTCGGACATTCATCTCGAGACGCTGCCTGACTATGTGCGAATCCGATTTCGGATTGACGGCGTGCTGCACGCGGTTGCACATCTTACTTTTGAGAAATATCACATTTTGATCTCGGCTATTGCCAGTGCCGGCAACGTGTCGACCTCAACCGACGAAGCGCAGCAGGGTCATATTGCCGAGCGCGTACGCATGGCGACCGGCGAAGCGGTCGACGTGAACATCCGGCTCGAAACCGTGCCGACCATCAACGGCATGGACGTGGTGATGCGTTTGTTCAATATGGAAGCGGGCATGTACACGCTCGATAAACTCGAGCTATCGCCGCAGGAACGGGCGATCGTCGATGACATTATCGCCAAACCAAGCGGTCTGGCGATGGTCGTCGGCCCGACCGGATCCGGCAAAACGACGACGTTGTATTCCATGCTCAATACGCTAAACACCGAAGAGCGGAAGATTATTACCATTGAAGATCCGGTCGAATTTCAATTCCCCGGCATCACGCAAATTTCAGTGCGCTCGAGTGAAAAAGGTAATGACGACAGTTTCGCCGCCAAGCTCCGCGCCGTACTCAGGCTCGACCCAGACATTGTGATGGTCGGCGAGATTCGCGACAACGACACGGCACGCACGGCGCTGCAAGCGGCGCTGACCGGCCACTTGGTGCTGTGCACGTTCCACGCCAACAACGCCGCGGCTGCACTGACACGCCTGGCTGACGTCATCGGTCAAAACCCGCTGTTCGTTTCAAGTATCCGACTCGTTATGGCGCAGCGTTTGGTGCGCAAACTTGATAGTACGACGAAGCAGCCCTATCAACCGGACGAAGCCGCGCTTGCCAAACTTCGCGAGGTTGTTGATAGCCTACCACAAAATATTGAACGCCCGAATCTCGAAGGTCTGCAACTCTACAAACCCGGCAGCTCGCCCGAAAATCCGTACGGCTACAAAGGTCAGGTTCCAATCCGCGAACAATTCCTGATGACCGGCGAAATCCGCAAACTGCTCGAGACGCCCAAAGCCGTACTTTCGACGCAAGCCATCGAAGCCGCTGCTGTGCAAAGCGGCATGCGCACCATGCTCCAAGACGGCATCCTGAAAGTCATCGCCGGCGAATCCACTCTCGACGAAGTCTACCGCGTCGTGGGCTAAACTTGCTCTAGCAGTCTGCTCAGAATTAGCGTTGCCGAGGCATCGGCTGTTACTCTTGCGTAATTCATTCCGAAATCTTTTAGGTCAGGTCATGACATTCAGGAGAAATGTTCGATGAGGATCTTCGAGGCTAAGTAGCTCACGACTCTTTTACCAACGGTGCTAGCTGAACTACTACCTTTCAAACCGTGATCGTGAGCTACTTCGCTGGCAGCCTTTGCGCGTTCGGCACCCAATCCGTACAAGCCAATCGTCACTGCTTTGTCTCTATCTGCTAAGTCAGCTTGTTCTACCTTAGTACGAGCTAGTTCACGAACCTCAGAGAGTGGCATATCATCAGGGATATCTACTCCTATGGATGCGAGGAATGTGAGTGCATTTTTCCGGTTTGGGTGTGCAGTCGCCCAAGATGCCAGGTCGAGTTGCTTTGATGCTAAGGAGGGCATGATTTGTTTCAATCCTGTCATGGCCAACGTTACCATATTCTGTGCGGTGCGAACCGTCCATCCATAGTTCTGAGCAATATCTTTAGTTGACATCTCAGGCCCACCGTCAAGACCATACTTATGGACAATGACGTCCTGTTGCCCTAGGGTAAGAAGTTCGAGCGACCGTTCTAACAACGCTTGTGAGGCAACCTTCCCTAAGGAGGCACGTTGAGCTGGTGACGCTACGACTGGCTCTACGCTATGACCATGCAGGAATCGATCAAGAAATTCCCCGTCACCGCTACCGTCTTGCATGGCTACTATGTCACTAAACGTAGTATCAACACCACTGAAACTTGCTAGATCCATAACCTCTGAAACCTCTAACTGCATGAAGCCTGCTATTTGCCGTAGTGAAGCAGACCCCTGTTGCTCTTGTTCTATTGCATTTTGCGCTTTCCAATATTCGCGGAGTTGCTGGCGGGTCTGACCTCCCGCGATTCGCTTTCTGAGGAGCTGGTACAATCGCTCATCGTGAATCGCACTATTTACGTACACATCAGCATATGCCGTAAATCCTTTACGGTCTTCCTTGGGCGAGTCAGCGTAGTGGTCTACAGCGTCTAGTAGCCCTACGCATGAAGATTGAATAAGGTCGTCAAGGGACAGGTCGTGTCCTCGCCGTTGCCCCCTATCCCAGACTCGGTATGCCTTATACGTTGTGTGAAGCAGGTAGTACTTCACAATACCTTCGCGAGCTGATTGCTCCATCAATGTCGCCGACTCACGGTCGACACTTGATTCGTCATCGCCGAGAACGCGACGAGCTGCAGCCATATTATCGAAGTAACTCTCAACTGCTTCCGAAGTTCCACCTAATTCGGCATACTGCTTGGACGCCTGCAGAAAATGCGCAAGGCCGTCAACAACTATTTCGCCTGCGAGATGCTCAAGCGGTGGGATGTGCTCTTGGGGGTCTAACGCCCCTGTTAACGCAATACTCATGTCACTAATGTTAGAGATGCTATTATACAACTGTTAACATGAGTGTACAAATTGGCATTCTAAGCTCTCACTCTCCCCAGTCCCCGCATCTTCAACCAGTGATGCAAGTTCGCCTCAGTCGTCCCGTACCGCTTCGCTATAAACGTCTGTGTTGATCCGTTGCTCATCATGGCCTCTATCTCCGGCCTATACCGATCGAGCTTACTCTTACCAACACCCTTCGGTCTGCCGAGCTTCATGCCGCTAGCTTTCCGGGCTACCAGTGCTTCCTTGGTGCGCTTGGAAATCAGATCACGCTCAATCTCTGAGGCCATCGCAAATGCCATGGCAATAATTTTACTCTGGATGCTGGAGTCGAGCCGCCAGTTACCCTTTATCGCATAAACGTTCACTCCTTTTTGTGCAGCGATGGACAATATCTCCATGCACTCCAGCATGCTTCGGCCTAACCGGGACAACTCGCTGACAATAATAGTGTCGCCGGGTTGGGCATTATCCAGAATGTCGGCGATCTTGCGCTTGCGCCAGGAAACTTTGCCGGACACCTTTTCTTCAACAAAGTGCACATGCCCAAGTTCCAATGAGTTGGCAAACTTCAGGATATCTGCCTTGTTCTTTTCAATGTCTTGGTCAATGGTCGAAACTCGCAAATAAGCGGTCGTCTTAGGCATATTCGATGAAATGGTCATAATCGTCACTTAGTGTATAAGAAAAGTTATAACAATAGCAATGTTTTTCGTCTACTATAAAGCTGTATATATACGTTCGTTTTTCCAATAAGGTACACGGCTCAGGCGAAACCCAAATATGGCACGATTGACCATCCTAACTCCCAAAGAGCTCCAAGCGATTTATGATCTCCGCAATTGGTTGAAGAGGAACGAGCAGCGTACTTTGTACTCAGTCCGGCCGAGAAGCAGACGGTGCAGGAGTACCGTACCTTGAGCGCGAAACTGTTTTTCATCTTGCAGCTGGGCTACTTCAAGGCTCGGAAGATGTTTTTCGTGTTCGACATAGAGATAGTAAACGATGATGTGGCGTATATTTTGCGTGCCCACTTTCCTAATCAAAATACACCGTCTAATCTCGTAATTTCTAAGCCTACACGATTAGTGCAGCAAGCAGCGATCCTAAAACTCCTGGATTACCAGGCATGTTCGTCGGAGTGGAAGCAAAAGCTGCACGAGAAAGCGCAGTACATGGCGACCATCAATAGCAAGGCGTCCAAACTACCATAGCTTTTACTCGCATTGATCTTATACAGCCACTGGCTTTTAACGTTCTTTATCCTCGGTGAAAACTGTTTGCCCAGCATGGCAAAGGCAGCAAAGTTAATTTCGTCATACCCATGCGT
>DASXEX010000049.1:0-2724 GCA_036489905.1 Saccharimonadales bacterium (SeqCode) | reverse complement strand
GGTGTTGGCTTTATCTGGATCGTAAATCTCGTGAACGCTATTGCGCTTAATCTCATCACTGATGGTCGAGACGCTTCGACCCAGCGTACGGGCAATAGTCCGGTAGGAGTGTCCGCTATTTAGTAGTGACCTAATCTCATTACGGTCATCTTTAGTAAGCTTGGTGTGATGTAATTCATTCGTTCACCGTACCACAGGGGCAACTCAGAGTGTTCGGATTCAAAACCGCATTTTAGTTAGCGGGTGTTCGGATTCATTTCCGCATTTGGGGTTCATTCGGCGGAAGTTGTTCCGGCCGAAATCGATTCTCTGGTGGTGCTTGGTAAGCAGCTAGGTATCGGCTCTAGTATCGCAGATGTCCGTAGCAGCGAGGACCATCTTAGCGTAGATAGCCGGATAAACGTTACTGCAGCAGGTATGCTTTGGCAGCCGGGGAGACGCATTTTATTGTCCGGCAATAGCAGGGCATTCTTCCCGCAGGCTGCTGGTGAATTCCTGGCCAAAAACTTCAGCCATATCCCGCAAGTGTATTATGAAAATCCGGATGAAGATTCGCCGGACACGTTAGCAAGCGCCGAAAACGTGCCGGCTATTCTTCGAGCCGAGGGCTACAGACGCGCCGCGCTCATAACGGTCGGCTACCACGCGATTCGCGCGGCAAATCTGTTTGAGCAGGAAGGCGCGGCCGACTTGATCGAATGCGTTATCGCCGCCGAAGACATCGTGGCCACACGGTCAGAAGGCGACGCGCGCTCTATTAGCGATTGGAAACGCTCGAGAAGAGTTAGAGAAACGGCGAAAGAGCTGGTGCTCAGGACATTCGACAGGCGGGGCAAAGTCGGCAGGCTTGCCGCAAGAGCCTGGCGCCCGTAGCTTACTAAAGACCCAGGATCTGAGTCTTTGTACATCGGACATACTTTAGTATCTGCACAAATGGTGCGCGCGAAGGGATTCGAACCCCCGGCCTTTGGTACCGGAAACCAACGCTCTATCCAGCTGAGCTACGCGCGCTCGTCGAAGCCTGCGCGTCTACCTCGTTTTGCCTGGCGGCAAAAGCTTCGGCCTGACGCTATGTTTCTCCTCTCAAAACTGCATTCAGTCGCTTTGCTCCTTGGATTGCAGTTTTGTAGCGCACTTACGTGCGCCGATAACAGCGTAGCAGAAGAAACACGTTTCGGCCAGAGGTGACATCCCGGCTGAACCGCTACGACTTGGTTGGCTTGAGTTTGTTGTAGTGGAATCGCGAGGTGAAGAAATAGGCGATGGCGACGAACGGGTGGAGCAGGAACATGCCGATAATCCACCAGACTTTGTGGCGCGTCGGCACTTTTTTGTTCGTGATGCAGTCGACGAGCATCCAAAGCTCGAACGCCAAAACCAGCAGCACAATCAAAATTATCAGAGCGATCCAACCGCCGTTCCAATGATGCCCACTCCAGTGGTGTTGATGCCAATACATGCCAAAATTGTTCATAAATTTATACCTCCACAGTTTTAATGACCCACATGTCCGACGCCAGCCCGCGGCTCGTCAAATACGCGAACGGCAGGTAAAAATAGCCTTTGTCGCCCCAAGTTTTTCCCCACGAATTGCGGCAGATGAAGCGCTGTTTGGCTTGCTCGAAGCCGACAACCACGATGGCGTGGCCGCCGAGGACGCTTTCGCTTTTGCCGGGCATCGGAATGACGCCGGTTTTGGTCGCGGTCGGGCTTTCAAAACTTTCATACAGCGTGATGCCAGAGACAAACGGATAACCCGAGGCAAGGCAGGCCAGCATGTCGTGCGTCGGCTGCCCAAGCGGCGTGACGATGCGTTGGTAGGTGAGGGCTTCGTTTTTGCGCGCGTCCGCGAAAGATTTGGCATTTGGTTTGTCGGTGAATTCGGCAATGTCGTACGGCCAGTCGGTTTCCGGCGGCGTGCCGATTTTCTTGAGCACTTTCACGCCGTCGCGGATGCGCGCACCGGCATCGCTGCCCGTCGTGCCTTCCAGCTCACGCTCGTTCCAGTAAATGAACAAACGGCTTGGCGTCATGAACGGGTCGCCCTCGGCGTGTCGGTCAAAGTCGAAGGCCGCCGCCAGCGCATTGGCCGTGCAGCTGCCCAGTGCGCCTTGGTTGTAAACCGGGGGGCACTTCGCACGCAAGTCAACCTGCTTCGGCACCGGCGCCGCAACCTTTGCCAGCGCAGCCTTCCCATCAAAAATCACATCCCGCTGGTCCGGCAAATCCGGCAACCAACCGAGCCCATGATTTTTCGCTGTAACATTTTGTGCCATAAGAACCTCCAAGCTTATGCTTTTATTGTAGCAAACTCATAGTAACTGCTCTCACCCTCAACTAATAGCCGCAAGACTCTGAAAGTACCGTGCCGGGTTCGCTTTAAGGCGGCAACCTGTTTATTCTGAAGATTCTGCCGTTGCTTGCTCAGTTTGTAGAGCTTCTCTAGATTGCGGAGTCGAATCATACGCTCAGCTACAACGGAAGGGTCGAGTGGTTTTCTAGACATACTAGACCTCTCTCCCAACCCCACCTAGTGTGCTACATTGTTCCCGGTAACTAATGAAACAAAAACATGCAACAGAAATCTAAGTTTGAGTCACTCTCATCGCTCAAACCAGCTCAGTTCAAACGGTTGACCGGTGTCAACCGTGACACCTTTACCCTTATGGTTGGTATCCTGCACAAAGCCGAGAAAGCTAAACGGCAGAGAGGCGGCGTACCGAG
>DASXEX010000041.1:0-11875 GCA_036489905.1 Saccharimonadales bacterium (SeqCode) | reverse complement strand
AAAGCAAGTGGGGGCTGATGACCAGAATAGCTGCCAAGGTTACGGCTCACACCATTGGCATACTGGTGAATAGGCTGCATGGGAGAAAACCGCTGGCGTTGGCGGGGTTGGCGGGGTAGGGGTTATTAGCACAAAGCATTTCTTTAAGCTGCATGATGTACCTCACTTATGTGTTTATAAGTGTGAACCCAGCCTCAACGTTAATAACCTGCCCGATAAATGAATCATTTTCTAACACCATATGCACGGCTTGGGCTATCTCTGCCCCGTCAATAGGCCTGCCGTGTTTGTTTGGAGCAAACTTCGCAACGATTTCTTCTTTGGTAGCCGTGTCATAGACTTTTGACCAACATCGACCAGGGGCAACAACATTGACAACAATCTTTGGTGCTAATACTTTGGCAATTGTTCTGCCGAAGTTATGTGTAGCGGCTTTCGCGGCTGAGTAGGCAGTAATCCGTGGATTACCAGCACCATCTAAACCAAGCACCGAACCAATCAGGACAATCTTGCCACCATCGCTATTTTTATTGAGCGCCTTGATAGCATATTTAACCGTGGTAACTGCCACAAGCAGATCGTCTTTGAGGTTTTCTCGCCACATGTCGAGGTCGAGGTCGTTCAAATCTTCTTTGCCACTTGCACCGCCAGCACCACTGGCATTGGCAACAACGATGTCGAGCTGGCCAAAATCTTTCAGCACGTCACCGAACAGTTTGGCACATTGCCCGTCATCCGCAAGTTCCGTAACATGATACGCCCGCATTTCCGCGCCGTCTTTAGTACACTTCCTCACCAGCTCTTGTGCTCCGACTTCATCATTTCTGTAAGTTATCGCGACACGCGTGCCCTGCTTAGCAAGTCGCTCGGCAATTGCAGCGCCGATACCATGTCCCGCACCAGTTACTAATGCAACTTTTCCGTCTAGCGTCATGTTAACCTCTCTTGTTACACTTCTAATATTAACTCTTGGACGTTACTCTCACAATTATTCCCATTGTTGGATAGCTTAGCTACAAATGGAAAATGCGCCAGAATAGGCTAGGGCTTGGTGCGGATTGTTGAAGCACTATCGGCGTTTGCTGGGATTTATTGTTGTAGGTGATGGTGGCGGTGCCGACTTTTGCGTTGGCTGATTTTGGAGATTTGAGGGAATTAAGTGAGATGTTTACTGCCGCTTTGGCGCCTTGCCAGCCGAGGATGTTCAGACTATTTTGGGCGACGGCATTAACCGTGCCGCCCCACGGTAATGTGTAGCGCGCGATTACTTGGCCGGCTTTGATTGGCTGGCTGGTTTCGATGCTCGATTCGAACGACGACAGGACTTCCGGCGAATTGTAGAGCGCCGTGCCCAAATTCGGTTGGCCCATCAGCGCGCCGACGATGGTCAAGCCGTGGTATTTGGCGGCGAACAAAAAGGCGCCGGGGTCTTGGTCGTTATTGCCGGTTTTGATGCCGACGATTCCGGACTGGCCAAGTTCGATATCGAAATTTTGCAACGTGCCGGCAACCGGCAGCGTGACGGATTTTTGGCCGACGATTTGGGCGATGACCGGATTTTGCATGGCGGCTTCGCCCAGCTTGATCAAATCCTGCGGCGTGCTGACCGTTTCCGGCGAAAACCCGCTGGCATCGCCGCCAAAATGCGTGTTTTTCAGTCCGAGCTGCACTGCATATTGATTGGCAAACGCCAAATAATCGCTCATCGAGCCGAACGCCCACGCGGCCGTCGTGTCCGCCACGTTGGTCCCCGACGGCACGAGCATGGCTTCCAGCGCTTGGTATTCGCTTAAGCTTTCGCCCGCAGATACTTTTACAACGGATTCGTTTTGGGCAAGTTCTTGCTGGTACACGCTCACGTCTTCAGCGGTCATCGTCATGGTCGGGCCTTGCTGGCCGAGTTTCAAGGGTTTTTCGTGCAGCACGGCCAGCGCTGTCATGACTTTGGCGATGCTGGCAGTCGGCAACGGATTTTGCGCACCGTGAATTGCCGACAAATTCTGGCCTTCCATGGCAATCGCTTGCTCGCCGCCATATGCCGACCACATGATATCCGGCTGCCCAAGCTTCGTAACGCTTGAACTTTTCACCAACGCAACCGGCTCAACCGCCGGCACCGCCCGTTGATACGCCCAAACACCACCGCCGATCAGCACGAGCAAAACAACTGCGGCGGCAATGATATACTTTCGTTTCATTAATATTGAATCCTGATTGGTTTAAGCACGAGCTGCTTGATGCGGCGGAAAAGCGGCTCGACTTCTTCAAGCCCGAAAAGCGCGGAGACGCCGACATGTACCGCGAATGTGACGAACGCGATGGCAAGCAACTTGGTGCCGAGCGTCGTGTAACCGCGGTCGTTGACGCCGAGGGGCAGCAGCGCCGCCATGGTCGAGCCAGCCACGACGCTAAATCCCGTCACCGAGACAATGCGCCCGAGACCGCCGAAGAATGTCATATCAAGCAGTTTGTGGTCGCGAATGAGCATTATCGCAAACAAAATGAGCACCTCTACCATCGCAACAATCGACTGCGCGAGTGCGAGGCCGACCACGCCGTACGAACCCGGCCGCGACAACGAATACGCCAGCACGATGTTGAGGCCAATCGTAAAAATTGAAACGAATAGCGGCGTTTTTGTATCCTTTTGCGCGTAAAACCAGCGCGAGACGATGGTGTAAATGGTGCGGAACAAAATCGCCATGGTCAGAAAGCCGAATATAACGGAGATCTCCGCCGCGTTGTTACCGGTACTGCCGAAGATAATGCGCGCCAAATAGCCACGAGCAAAGTAGCTCACCACGACGACGGGCATGGTTATCCAAATCATGGCGCGCAAAATCCGCAGGAAATCACGACGGAACAAGTCGGGCCGGCCCTGGCTCAAACGTTGGTTCAGGCGCGGAAACGCCGCAGTGGAAATCGCCGTGCCGATCAGCAAGATTGGCGCCGTCTGCAACGTGTAGGCGTAGTTGTAAACGCTTATAAAGCTTTGCCCGAGGTGACTCGCAATGTTCGTCTCGACAATGTTTTCAATCTGGTCAATGCCCTGATCAAGCGAACGCGGCGGCAAGTTGCGCAAGATAGTGCGAAAATCACTGCTGCGCCAAACGATTTTCGGCCGCCAGTGGAACTTCAGGCCAGTCAGCCCGAACAGCACGACCAGCAGCTGCAAAATGCCGCCCGCCAGCGCGCCGATTCCCAAACCAACCAGCCCGATGTTGTGCCGGAAAAGCACGATACTCGCAATAATCGACAGATTATAAAACAGCGGCGCCAGCGCGTAAAAGAAAAACCGCCCGAGCGTCTGCTGGGTAGCCGTGAGCACGCCCGACAGCGTGAACAACAACGGGCTTAGCGCATCCAGGCGCATGATAATCACCGCGTTATGCAGCTGCGCGGGCGTAAGATTCGGAGCCACCACATAGTGGATCAGTGGCTCCGCAAACAGAAGAATGATAATTGCCACACCGAGCATGACAAGCGCCAGCAAATTCATCAAACTAGCCGAAAGTTCCCACATTCCCTTGCGATCACCGTGCTGCAAACGATCGGCCAGCACCGGCATAAAGGCCACGCCAAGCGCACCGGCGGCGAGCGTGAAAAAGAAAAAATCCGGAATGTTGAACGCCGCAAAATACGCGTCCGTGCTCTGCGGCCCCGTGCTCGGAAAGTTGGCACTCACCATCTTGGTTCGCAAAAAGCCCAGCACTTGCCCTGCAAGCGACGAGCTGATCAATAACGTCGCCACCGTGCTGAGCGACACGCGGCGTGGGCGTTTGCTAGATTTTGTGTTCGCGGAAGGATTCATTGGCCTTAGTAAAAAGTATAAAGCAGCAGCGCGCGAACGAGAAGGCGGAAGTGGCTATTTATAAACCTTACGAGCTAAACTCGCAGCCAGAACACCAAGCAAGAAACCGCAACCGAAAATAAGTACATTTATGGTATCTGCTACTACTGATGAAGCTCCGGGTTACCAACGATACTACTGTCCAGGCTACAAAAGCACTAACAATATATAGCCAATGTGGGTATTTTTTAGTCATGAGCTTATTAATAGACCGAGAAGTATGTGCACGGGGAACGAAAAGGGGCTTGGCCAACATACGCAGCCGAGATGCTTACACTTAAAGACATTTTAAAAGCCTTTTTCTCAATGTACAATAGGAACATGAAATTGTTGATTATATTTGGCCCACCTGCTGTTGGTAAATTAACAGTTGGGAAAGCAATTGAAGAACAGACAGACTTCCACCTATTCCATAATCACGCGATTATGGATGACGTTATGCATATATTCGGTACCGGAACCCCTGCTGAAGACCGTTTAAGTCGAGTTATCCGTGAAAATGTTATTGAAGAGGCGGCCAAGACAGGTATAGATCTTATATTTACGTATGTATGGAATTTTGGTCTTAAGAAAGGCAAATACAACATAGACAGATACAAGGAAATTTACGAGTCGCGCGGCGGCAACGTTTATTTTGCCGAATTAGTTGCTCCTGCCGCTATAAGAATTAAACGAGCCGCTAGTCCAGAACGACAAGTAAATAAAGCACACGCAGCAAAAGCAGAGGAAATAGCCAAATTAGACAGCACTAAAGACTTTCGTAGCCCTTCTCCGTTCTTTTATCCCAACATGTATAAACAAATCGGCACTTCCGATAAAACACCGCGGGAGCTTGCGTCGCAGATTATCGGCTGGGTGAGCTAAGCATCATCCTAAATAGATGCCCCTAAAGGCGAATTGATCAGAGCAGCTCTGTTTCGTTCACAATGGCCAGGTTTTGCCTACTTTTCCTGATGGAAGAACTGCGGGTTGGCGAGCAGCAGATTCCAGATTTCGTCGTAGTACGCAAATGCGCCCGGATGTCTTGCCGCCTTTTCGCGATGCTTTTGCATCTTGGCCCGCCACATTTCGAGCGTAATTTTATGCTCGTGGTAAAATTGCCCTTCCTCAAAATAATCAATGAGAAGCAGGATAAGCTTATCGACTGATTTGACGAAACGCGCCTCTGCCGACGCTTGTTTTTCGTAAGTCGCAATCGTTTCCGTAATCCATGGAAATAATTTGAACTCCTGCCGGAGTTTGCCCAGCGCCTCGCGTTCGCGCTCATCCTTCGTTGCCCGCTCGGCTTCCGGCGCGAAATTATTTGTATCGCCCGCGTGAATCTCCACCAAATCGTGCACGATAGCAAACTGCGCCACCTTGCCAACGTCGAGCTTCGGGTCAACACGCGGCGCGAGCGCACAGGCAAACAGCGCCAGCGACCATGAATGTTCGGCGTCATTTTCGTACCGCCTGGGCGCAAACCGCAACGGTACTGTCCGCTCAATCTGATAAAACGGAAAAATGATTTCCCGAATCAGCTTCTCTAAATCAGCAATCGTTGGCTTGGACACAGCGTCTTTTAATACAACGCGGCGGCTTTGGGCATGTGGGAGCCTTCGAAAAGTTTTTTGACTTCTTCGGCGTCGACGGTTTCCTTTTCGATCAGCTTATCTTTGAGCAAGCCTAAGTAGTGCAAGTTTGCCTTGATGACGGCACGGGCGCGAGTGGCAGCTTCGGTAATAAGGTGCTCGACCTCGTCGTCGATAATCTTGGCGGTTTCGTCTGAATATTCGCGCTCGTGCATGATGCGTTCCATCATGATGCCTTCGTCAACGTGGAATACCTGGTCGCGTAACTTCTTGCCCATGCCTTGCTTTACTACCATGTCGCGAGCCAGTTCGGCCGCCTGCGGAAGGTCAGATCCCGCTCCGGTAGTGACGTGGTCGGCACCGTATATAATTTCTTCGGCGACACGACCGCCTAACAAACGCGCCAAAACATCTTTGTATTCAACAATGCTATGGTAACTTTTATCCACCACCGGAATAGACCACGTCACGCCGCCGGTGCCGCCGCGCGGAATGATGGTGACTTTGTGAATGGGATCGCTGTCCGGCAGGACGTGGCCGACGATGGCATGGCCGGCTTCGTGGTAGGCACTTAGCTCCTTTTCCTTGTCGGTCATGATTTTGCTCTTGCGCTCCGGACCGATAGCGACGCGCTCGAATGCTTCGGTCACGTCGGCGTTGCTAATTTCCTTGTTATTACTGCGCGCGGCGATGATGGCCGATTCGTTGGCAATGTTGGCAAGGTCAGCGCCTGAGCTACCGGCGGATTTGGCGGCCAGCGCGTCGAGGTCGACGTGTTTGGCAAGCGGCTTTTTCTCGAAATGAACTTTGAGGATTGCCTCGCGATCTTTACGATCAGGCAGGCCAATGTCCACACGGCGGTCAAAACGGCCGGGCCGCAAAAGCGCCGGATCGAGCACATCCGCGCGGTTGGTCGCGGCCAAGACAATGACATTAACGCCCTGTTCAAACCCGTCCATCTCGACCAGAATCTGGTTCAAAGTCTGCTCTCGCTCGTCGTGGCCGCCGCCCATGCCGGAACCACGGCGCCGGCCGACAGCGTCAATTTCGTCGACAAAGATAATGCACGGTGCGTTTTTCTTAGCCTTGGCAAAAAGGTCACGGACACGCGACGCGCCCACGCCAACAAACATTTCCACGAATTCCGAACCGGAGATGCTGAAAAACGGCACATTAGCCTCGCCCGCCACCGCGCGCGCCAGCATGGTTTTGCCCGTGCCGGGCGGCCCGACCAGCAGCACGCCCTTTGGAATACGCGCGCCAACGGCCGCAAACTTTTTCGGAAACTTCAAGAATTCAACTACTTCTTCCAGATCCTGCTTGGCCTCCAAACTGCCGGCCACGTCCTTGAAACTCACCTTGTCTTTTTCATTTCCGTACAATCGTGCTCGACTTTTGCCAAAACTCAGCGCCTGGTTGCCCTGCCCCTGCGCGCTGCGGATCATGAAGAAAAACAGCGCGCTAATAATAATGACCGGCAAAATATATTCGAGCCCGATGGTCGCCAGCGCCGTGCCCGTGCCGGATTGTTTGGCAAATGCAACATTCGTCTTGGAGAAATTCAAACCGGCAGCTTTCAAATCGCTTGGACCGACGTCGCTGTTCGCATATGCTTTGAGCGTCGCGGCGTTGCCGCCTTTTTTGGTAATGTCGAGTTCGTTGCCATTGACGACAATTTTACTGTATTGGCCGCTGTTGGCCTGCGAAACGGCTTGGGTGAGCGGAATTTCCTTCAAGCTGCTCGGCTGCCCGTACGCCGCGAAAATCACGAGCGCAAGCAGAACAAGCAACCCGACAAAGCCCGCATTTCGAAAACTGCGATTGTTGCGCCCTCCCTTCGGCTGGCTCGCTGGAAACGGTTTTTTAGCCATATAGAACGTTATTATACAGCCTGCAAATAATTTTGCCTAGCGCTCCCGCAACGTGAGTGCCAGCACGGTTTTTTTAACAAGGATAATGTGCGCCGCATCGACGTCGATTTGTTTACCGGGTATGTATGTTTTGGCAGCGACCACGATGCGCTCGATGGTTCTTCTGTCAAAACTAGCAATGGCGTGCGAACGCAGCCAGGCGGCCAGCGCTTCTTTGGCCACATTGTGCGGCAGCATAATCAGCCAGTGACGGTCAAGCTGATCGCGAGCCGGTTGGATATGCAACTGGTTAACGAGCAAATTGTCGATTTCGCCGTTGGTCGATAAAGCCGAGTCGATAATTTGGCGGAACTGCCGCCGAGCTTTGCTGTCAAAATGCGGCAGCAGTTTGTGCCGGATGTAGTTGCGCAAATACGTCGTGTCGGCGTTCGTCGGATCCTCGTGCCACTCTAATTCGTGCGTCTTTGCGTACTCGATGAGCGCTTTCTTCGGCACGCCAAGCAACGGCCGATACGTCTCGCCCGTGCTTTTGAGCGAACTCAAGCCTTTGCGCCCTGTGCCGCGCAACAGATTGAGAATTGCCGTCTCCAACAAGTCATCCTCGTGATGTGCCGTGACGATTGCCTGCGCACCAGCCGCAACTTTTACTTGCTGCAAAAATTTATATCGCGCCGCCCGCGCCGCCGCCTCGCTCGCCTTTGCCCCCAAATGCCCATCGTCAAACACAAACGGCAAGCTATACTTTTCGGCCAGCGACTGCACGAACACTCGATCTTCCCGCGCATTTTCCCGCATCCCATGGTCAAAATGCGCCATAACCAATTTCATGCCAGCTCGACCTTGCAGCAAATCCAGCAGCACCACCGAATCCACCCCGCCGCTCACCGCCACCACATATTTCCCTGGCTTCAAATTGATTTCCATACTGCTATAATCGTAGCAGTTATGAAAAACCTGACATCCATAGACTTATCGAATTCCAACAGCTCATATTGCGTTTTAGTGTCATTGAGCGTGCCACGCGCCATCCGGACAATTTCGAGAAACACGAGACCGACACTGAACACAGCTACACGCTTGCCATGGCAGCTTGGTTTTTGGCCCAATATTTTCCGCAGTTTGACGAGCACACGATTATCAAGCTCTCTCTCGTCCATGACCTGCTTGAAGTGCACGCCGGCGACACGTACGCCTTCGCTGATGCAAGCGTGCTAAGCGGCAAGGCCGAACGCGAAGCCGCCGCGGTTGAACAACTTGCCAAAGAGTGGCCTGACTTCCCGGAAATAACCAGCGCAATTCACGAATACGAAGCTCGGCAGACTGACGAAGCGAAGTTTATTTACGCACTGGACAAGCTCATGCCGATTCTGCTGAACTACCTCAACCAAGGCCGTAGTTGGCAACATCACGGTGTGACTTTTGAGAAGTTCGTGGCGGAAAAAGAGGCCAAAATTCCCATATCGCCAGAAATTTACGCGTACTACAAAGAGCTGCTTGCCATCTTGCAGGAACACCTTGATTTTTTCGCAAATGAAGAGCAGCCCGCGCCTAAATCCTAGCCAACAGAGGCAAAATCTGCTATATTTTGGGTTGTTCGTTGGCGAAGGGAAAAGAGCAGTGAGCTTGGTTTTTGCTAAAAGCAAAACTCGGCTTTGCCGACGAGCGATGAGAAAAATCGTAGGTTTGTCTCATTTTGCCGGTGTAGCTCAGTCGGTTAGAGCGTGGGACTCATAAGCCCGAGGTCATAGGTTCGAATCCTATCACCGGCACCAATTTGATAGCAAAACAAAATAGCCCTCGATGAAGGGCTATTTTGTTTAAGTTCCGTTTGAGCCTAACCCCAAGTAATACCGAAAGGCTTCATGGCAACTTCCTCTGTACCTTTAGGATGGCAATATGCCCTAACTTTAGCCTTGTCAGACCGGAAGACAAGTATAAAATTACTAATCCATACTTTTGACATATTGTTTAATTGAAACTACTCGCAACTATGCAGCACGATCCTTTACTTGGCCGCTGAAAGGGCTGTAATGATGGCGAAGATTAGGAAAATGACGGCGGCCACGCGCTGGACGATGCGGCCGGGGATGCGGCGCAGGATTTTGGCGCCGGCCAGAATGGCGAACGCGGTCACGATCCAGAGTGCGAGTGTCGCGCCGATAGCAACGCTTAAGATATCGTGGCGATAATGCGCGGCGTAGTTTGCAGTGGCGATTTGCGTGATGTCGCCCCACTCACCGAGGAAAATCACGCCGAACGTCGTCACGAAAACTTTCCAGAAACCGTGCGAGTTTTTGGCGGCCGCGAGCATCTCTGCCTCTTCTTTGGTTTTCGGCTCTTCCATGGTGCCGTGCTTGCCGAAAAACATAAGCAGCGAACCGGCCAAAAAGAGCAGCGCTACAATCGCTTCAAGCAGGCGGTGCGGCAAAACTGTCAAAATTTGCCCGGCCGTCACGGCGATAATCACGTGTACCAAAAAGGCGCTCGCCGCGCCGATCCAAACGTACGAGCCACGGAATTTCGTGCTTAAGATAAGCGACGCGAACAGCGATTTGTCCGGCAACTCCGAAAGAAAAATCACCACAAAAACAATGCCAAAAATCGTCAGGCTCATATACTTCTTAGCATTATAGCGCAGGCTCGACCCGTGATGCTACTTGTCGTCGAGCTGTTGGACGTAGTCGTCGATTTGGGTGTAATTGTCGAGGCCGGCGGCGGGAGCGAGCGCACTTTCGCCGGTCGGCGTGCCGTAACTTTGCAGCAGGTCAACGTCTTTTTGGCCGCTGAAATTGGCGTCGTTGAGGCTGGCCGACTGGACTTTTGAGCTCGGAATTTTCTTCGAAAAATTGTACAGGCGGCGCGCGTTGCCGAGCGACATATCGGTCTTGACGTTTTTGCCGACCGAGTCGAGCAGCTCGCCGAAACGGATCGGGTTGGCCAGCACGCCGAAACTCGTCGCTTTGTCTTTGAGCGCCACGAGCATCATGCGCTGGTTAGCCGTACGCGTGTAGTCTGAGTTTTCGAAGCCAATCGGGTAGCCGTACTGCGATGGGTCACCGCGGGCGCGTGCAAGATCGAGCGCCTGTTCGCCACTCAAATGATGCTCGCCATTAGTCAAATTCACCAGCGGGCCGCCGGTCGTCCAGTCACGGTTCGGGTCGTACAGCCGGCCGTCGGGACTATTTATATCCACCGTGATGCCGCCGACCGCGTTGACCGAATCGCGGAATGCGGTGTAATCGACGAGTGCGTAATAATCAACCGGCACGCCGAACTTTTGCGACACAACTTCCTCGAGCAAGCCCATGCCGCCCGTTGCGTAGCCGGGTTGATTGAAGTGCTCGCTCTGCCCATCCTGATACGCCTCGTTGATTTTGGCATAGCCGAAGCCCGGAATATTCACATACAAATCGCGCGGAATGCTGAGCATATACGCCGTGTTATTACGAGTATCGATGCTCACGAGCATAATCGAATCGGTGAGGTCGGCGCCCTGGTGTCCCGGATCGTCCGACGAATCGCCGGCGAGCAAAATATTGACGCGCCCAGTGTCCTCGCCTTTCAAATGCGACGGCCAGAATAGGCTAAACAAACCGCGCCAGCCGAAAATGTGCTCCGCGTTGTCCACGAATTTCCAGCCGACCCAACCGCCATAACCGGCAGCAACGACCGCCAGAAAAATAAACAGCGACAAAATCGCCTTCTTCCATCGGCGTTTCGGCTTTGGCTGTTTAGGCTCATGCCAAAACTTTCCACCGCGCGCCGCCGGAAATCCGGCTTGCCCGCCGCGCCTTAAACCAGAATTGCGCCGCGGCAATTCATCATACAACGGATTCGGCAACGTCCGATTCAACATAGATGGCAGCTCTGCCTCGGCTTTGCCGCCCTTCTTTTTGGATTTCCGACGAAATATGCTCATGGTGATGATTCGGGTTTCAGCTTCGTAATGCTACTAAGTATAAGGACAAAATTCGCTGAAAAGAAATGAATTTCTGAAATTTGCGGCGCAGCGACAAGAACGGAAAACTGCTGCAACTCGCCCCGAATAATACAATGTTTTGCTGCTATATGTCAACTCAGCGCTATCGGCCGCTGCTGCCATAAAAGTAAAAAGCCCGGGTTTTGTTCCGGGCTTTTTACGGCGCGCTTGGTTTTTAAATTCTAAATCACAAGGATTTTAGAAGACTGTCGACTTTGAGGATGCTTCGGTTTGAAGTCGGAAGAAATTCAAACTTCAAACCATGTTTCTTTTTGGACATACGCAATGTCGCTCCTTTTTTGTTTTGATTATTTTGTTTAAATGTTTGTTTTATCAGCTGTTAAAACAGTTATTATTATACATGAGTTTGCAGTTTTGTCAAATTATACAAACCCCAGTCACGAATTAGCCCCCAAGCATAAAGCACGCTAGAATACCTCTTGTAAATCGTCAAACAAACTGGGAGCTCATTTCAAAACTCCAACTCGCCTAATACAGATACAAATGCAAGCCAAGTCAACATGGGCCTGAAACATCGCTTGTTTTCTATCCCAACGGTAACGTAGCTTTCGAAAGTACTTGAGCCAAGCATTTGCTCGTTCTG
>DASXEX010000051.1:0-14907 GCA_036489905.1 Saccharimonadales bacterium (SeqCode) | reverse complement strand
AATTAACCAACCTCTTCCTGACCAGCCCCACCCTCATCCGGAAAGACCGCAATCCTCCCAGAAAACGGCATCCGGATAACAAGGTACTGGACTTCTACAAGCGGAAACGGAAGATTGTTATATGAGGCTCGGGGGGTGGGGCTTAAGTTAATGGCGGTGAGCTCTAGGGATATATCGGACTCGCGGGGTGGTTTACAAGAGAAGGCCATTATCCTCAATTTGAAGATTTTCTATCGGCCACCGAGTACGACACGGCTGCTGTGCCTCTAGCAATAGCCAGTGTCGTCAACAACTATGGGTGGCAAAATCCTCAGGTATCACGCCAGAGACATCTTTCCGTTGGCAGGTTTCGCGCTCATTCCTATACCGATGCTAGCGGCTCGGTAGGGTTAGTGTATAGGCCTGTTGGCGGTGGTACATATCTGACGATTCCAGGCCCTGATGTTATTAGTGCGGTAGCAGTGGATAGAACACGGCCGGACTGCAGCGGCACGTTTTTCGCTAACGAGATGCGAAGTAGCAGTTCGGTACCTGAGAGTGAACATTTGGCACGGTTCCTGCAGATTTCTAGCCGACTTATTAATACACTCTTGGAGGCGACGGAAGAATAAAGCCGCGGCAGATAGAGCCGAGGTCGGGTTTCGGCCGTAAGTAGTCGAAGGTCTGCTAAAATGATGAGTAATATGGCGCAAGCTAAAACCAAGAAAGCTCAGGGTAAGCCGAAGCGGACCACGGCTACAAAGAAAACGCAGCCGGTTGCGGTTGCGGATGAACCCAAGAAAAAATTATTCGAACGGCGGCAGCGCGTCACGGAAGCAGAAAGGCAAGCCGCAAAATCAGGCTATACCAAATTGCCTGCAGCTTATAAGCTGCTTGGCCGGGCGTGCAAGCTGCTCGGGCAGCATTGGAAACTGTTCGGCGGTGTGCTGCTTGTGTACGCGCTGCTCAACGTCTTGCTGGTCGGTGTGGCTGGTGCCGGCAGTTTGCAGCAGTCAAAAAACACGCTTGAGCAGGCGGCGCACGGAGGTTTGAGCAATCTCTCGGTTGGTTTCACGCTGTTCAGTTCTTTGATAGGCTCGGACAGCAGCTCGAATGCTAATGGGGGTGCATACCAAACCATGCTGCTTTTGCTTATCAGCGTTGCGTTCATTTGGGCGCTGCGGCAAGTTTACGCCGGCCACGTTGTGCGCATCCGTGATGCATTTTACAGCGGTGTGTACCCGGTTGTGCCGTTCATTCTGATCCTGCTTGTGATTGGCTTGCAGCTGTTGCCGATCGCGATTGGCGGCGTGCTGTACGGTACGATGGTGGGCGGCGGTATTACGGTTGGGGTTTTTGAGCAGATAGTCGCGCTGGCAATATTTCTCGCGCTGGCTGCCTGGAGTTTGTACATGCTTTGCGCGTCGATATTGGCGCTGTACATCGTAACGCTGCCGGATATGGCGCCGATGAAAGCACTGAAGAGCGCCCGCCAGCTCGTGCGTTTCCGCCGCTGGATTGTTTTGCGCAAGCTGCTCTTTTTGCCGCTTGCACTCATTGTCATTGTGGCCGTCATCGTCATTCCGTTTGCGCTGTTTGTCGCGCCGCTCGCCACGTTGTCGTTCTTTGTGTTGAGCGTTCTGGCAGTCGGCGTGCTGCACAGTTATTTGTACGCACTGTACAGAGAACTTTTATGAGCAAGACGACGAAGCAGCAATCTGCGGAGCGTGTCGTCAAACTCCGGCAGCTAATTAACGACTATCGTTATCATTACCACGTGCTTGACGAGTCGATTATGAGTGAGGCGGCGGCGGATTCGCTCAAGCATGAGTTGTCTGAATTGGAAGCGCAGTTTCCCGAACTAGTGACGCCCGATTCGCCGACGCAGCGCGTGGCTGGCCAGCCGTTGCCAGGTTTTAGCCAAGTCCGTCACAGTTCGCGGATGCTTAGCCTGAACGACGTGTTCAACCGCGAGGAAGTTGAAGCTTGGATCAAGCGTACGCAGAAATTGGCGCCGCAGGCCAAACCGGAATTTTTCGTAGACATCAAGATGGACGGCTTCGGCTGCGCGCTCATGTATCAGGACGGCAAGTTTGTCCTGGCCGTGACTCGCGGTGACAGCTTGGTCGGTGAGGACGTAACCATGAACGTGCGTACCATCGACAGTGTGCCGTTTGCGCTGCGCCGCGAGAAAAAGTATGAGCAATTTTTGCGCGGCCGCACGGAGATTCGCGGCGAAATTGTGATGTACAAAAAGGATTTCGAAGCGCTCAATAAAGCGCGCGAGGCCGAAGACAAGCCAATATTCGCCAATCCGCGCAATCTCGCCGCTGGCACGATTCGTCAGCTCGACCCGAAACTTGCGGCGGCGCGGCCATTGCGTTTCCGCGCCTACGATTTGCTGCGTGATAATCCGGCCGAGGTGCCCACGAACGCGTTTGCCTATGAAGCGTTGCGTGCGCTCGGATTGGCCGCAAACACGCAGGCGACCGTTTTCAAAACGGTTGACGACATCATGCGCTTTGCTGACGAATGGGACGGCAAGCGCCATCATTTGCCGTTCAACACCGACGGGCTCGTTATTAAGATTAATGACCGTAAAACATTTCGTGAGCTCGGCGTCGTCGGCAAAGCGCCACGCGCGGCCGCGGCCTACAAATACGCGGCCGAAGAGGCCACGACGGCCGTCCGCGATATCGTTATCAGCATCGGCCGCACCGGCGCGGCTACACCCGTTGCCGTATTCGATCCGGTGCAAGTTGCCGGCACGACCGTGCAGCATGCCAGTCTGCACAACGCGGGCGAAATCGGCCGCAAAGACATCCGCGTTGGCGACACGGTGATTATTTTCAAAGCCGGCGACATCATTCCGCAAGTTTCGAAAGTTTTGCCCGAACTGCGGCCGAAATTCGCAAAGAAATTCGACATGGTCAAAGAGCTGAAACGGCAATATCCGGAACTGGAATTTGTCCGCCCCGAAGGCGAAGCCGTGTACCGCGTCAAAGGTGCGACCGGCAAAATTCTGCTGAAACAAGCGCTTGAACATTTTGCTTCTAAAGCCGCGCTCGACATCGACACGCTGGGCGAAAAAAATGTCGTTGCCTTGGTTGATGCCAAGCTCGCGTGCGATTTAGCTGACATTTATATGCTGAAAAAAGAACAGATTTTACAGCTCGACCGCTTCGCCGAAATTTCCGCTCAAAAACTAGTTGATGCGATCCGCGAAAAGAAAAATCCGGAGTTGCCGCGTTTCATCTTCGGCCTCGGCATCCGCCACGTCGGCTCGCAAACGGCGATTGATCTGGCCGAACATTTCGGCTCACTGGAAAAATTGCAGAAAGCCACGCTCGACGAGGTTTTGCAAATCGATGGCGTTGGCGAAGTTGTGGCGGAATCAATTCTGGCGTGGTTCGCCGATCCCGACAACCAAAAATTGCTAGAAAAATTTGAGAAACTCAGCGTCAAACCTCATTACAAAACCAAAGCTCGCGGCCCGCTGCACGGCAAAAGTTTCGTTATCACCGGCGGCCTGGAACACGGCACGCGCGATGAGTTTGCCGACAAAATCCGCGAACTCGGCGGCACATTCCAATCGAGCGTCGGCAAAGACACGTCGTACCTCGTCGTCGGCCAAAACGTCGGCGCCTCCAAACTAAAAAAAGCCGAAAAACTCGGCACCAAACAAATCGACGAACAGGAATTATTAAAAATGCTGGAGGCATAGATGGCAGAAGCATATCGGTTCAGTCCAATTCACGACACGCTGACATTTCACGAAGCACTCGGGTATATTGCGACGCAAGGTATGGCACTCGCGACGAAAGTGTTTGGGCACGAACTGGCAGTAGACACGCTCACTATTTTCTCGCACACCGACCAAGAGCATAGGTTTCTGGACAGGTTAGTTCGTCGCTACGGTCCGGTTTCGAGCTTTAGTCACGGGCAGACGTTGTATATTAACCCTAGGCCAGATCTTGAAGTTGCGGGCAATCACATTAAATACCTTGGCCTGCGCGCGCCGGATGATCCTGTCAAGCCGCAAGTTGGTTACGTCGACTATCCGGTTACTGATTATAATGCTATTCATGCCGCCAATCATCCACGCGTGCATGAAATTACGAGCGGTCGAGGTCAAGGCTTGCTCGAAGTCCGGCATCCCGACTTCGACGTTTTAGGATATGTAGTTCGAGAGGAGGAACATAATGATTAACGAACAAGCGCTGTTAAAATTGATAGGACAAAAATAAGTGCCAAGCGATATTACACCGGAACCGGCGCTGCAAAAAGGCACGTACCGGCATTACAAAGGCAATTTGTATGAGGTTATCAGCCTTGCTTGTCACAGCGAAACGCAGGAATGGTTAGTTGTGTATAAGCCGCTGTACGAACATGCCGGCCTTCCTGATGTTTGGGTGCGCCCTTATGATATGTTTGTGGAAGAAGTCGAGGTTGACGGCCGGCGCGTGCCGAGATTTCAAAAAGTTGAAGAGGGGAAAATATGAAGACCTGGTTTTTATCACTGGCAACCAGCATAAGGCGAATTATTTGGCGAAGTGGCTCGGGATGCCGGTGCCGCACCGGAAAGTCGACCAAGACGAAATCCAGTCGTTGGATTTGCGGGAAGTTGTGGAGCACAAGGCGCGACAAGCGTATGAGATTGTCAAAAAACCGGTATTGGTCGAAGATGTAGCGCTGACGTTCACGGCGATGGGCCGGCTGCCGGGAACGCTCATCAAGTGGTTTCTGGAAGAAATGGGCAACGAAAAATTGTGCGGACTGGCGAAGGGCTTGTCGCACCAGCAGGCGATTTCGGAGATGGAGTATGCAATATACGACGGCACGGAAATGCACTTCTTTTCCGGCGTGGTACAGGGCCGAATATCGGGCGAGCCGCGGGGTGACAGCTTTGGCTGGAACAATATTTTCATCCCGGACGGCCATGAGCAAACGTATGGCGAAATGACCGAAGAGCAGTTCAACATCTGCAGTCACCGCGCCCACGCCATCGCCAAATTGCGTGCTTACCTGCAAAAAACCTGAAAGCTTTTTCAAAAATCGGTATAATTGAACAAAATGGTTAAAATTGCGAGTTACAATCTGTGGAACGGCGCGGGCGAAACGTATTTCCGCCTGACGGATTTTATCAAGGAGCAGAAATTCGACGTGCTCTGCCTGCAGGAAGTCAACGGCTGGCAGGACAAAAATTTTGCCCGGCTCAAAGATTTTGCCGACCGCGACGGCTACACGGATTATCAGTACGGCAACAGCAACAGCGAATATAAGTTGGCGACTTTTTCGATGCTGCCGGTTGTCTCGCAAACGGTGCACGAGGAAGGTTTTTGGCACTGCGTAGTCGAAACGCACGTGCGTTTTGGCGACACGGAGCTGGCGATTTTCAATCTGCACCTTGACCCGTGGAAAGAAGAACCGCGCTTGCGCGAAGTCGAAAAGTTGCTCAGCAGAATCGATGCGTCCAAGCCGACTATTTTGACCGGCGATTTCAACAGCCTCAGTCGGCAGGACAATTATCCGCCCGAGTTTTTGCAGGAATTGCAGCGGCGCGGTATTTATAAATATGGCCAGAACGAGCTTGATTTCGGCGTGACCGACCGGCTTGCTTCGGCTGGTTTCGTCGATGTGGCGGCACAAAGCAGCAAGTTTGACAAAACTGTGCCAAGCCCTTACAGCACCGACCCTGAACATGAAGTACCGGCGCGGATCGACTACATGTTTGTGAGCGAGAGTTTGAAACCGCTCGTGCGCGATTTCGCCGTCATCAAAAACGAAGCGACCGACAAAATCTCCGACCATTATCCTGTCGTGCTCACGCTCGGCCAACAAGACGAGCTGCCCGCTGCACCTGTCGCCAAGCCGGACGAAACTCAAATCGCTTCTGCCCCTGCGCCTAAACCAGAAAACCCAGAAAACGAGCCCGAAAACACCGCCACCGAAGGCGAAATAAAAGTCCATCACTAGTCGCCCTTGCTTATTTTAAAACTTAGTGTCAAAATATATCTTAGATTATTAAGAGAACGGAAGGTTCGCTGTTATGTCCAGGTTTTTTGAAGTTTTGCGCTCAGGTTCAAGAACATCAACTCCCGAGTCGGGAGGCGATTCTACTGTGCAAGTCGAAGATGCTTTGAGGGGCTTGATTACCCAAGTGACAAACGAGATTGGCTGGCTGACGAGGGAAAACCAAATGGCTCGTAGTGACCTTGCAGGACGGATGGGCGTTAGCCCTGGCAGACTCAGCCAAGTGCTTTCCGGTGGTGAGAATCTGACCCTGGGAACCCTCGCTACTTTAGCCACTGCTCTTGGTGCTCACTTCGAGTTAGAACTTCGTCCCGGTCCGCCTGCTGATGCACACGAACTGCCGGTGAATTACGACGAGGCATAGCATTATCCGCATATGATGTGCGGATGTCTGGCTCTCTGGGTTGACAACTGCGCGAAATCGGTTATGCTTGAAAGTAGTTCGTGCGCTCAAAAGCGGCGCGTGAAACAAACATTTTAAAACAAAATGGGTGAGCCATCCGCCGCAGGGTGGGCGCGCACGAAAACTAAAACCCGCTCCGACTAAAGAGCGGGTTTTATTGCAGGATACCGTCTAGCGAAGCGGATATTCCTGGACGAGCCGAGCCGGGTTCTTGTAGTCGGCCACCGCTTGCTGAGCCGTGGAATTCGCCGGCGGTACGAGCGGCGTGAACGCCTTGCCTTCTTCATTGAATGCATACGCCGCATGATGCAGTTTGTTAATGCCGTACACCAGGCTATTCGGCAGTGTTTCATTCGGGTTCTGCCAATTGAGCGACAGTTTATCAACTTGCCAATACGTGGCTTGTGCGCGCAGCAATAAGTCCAGCGAGCCGCCAACTTTTAGGTCGCTAAGCGCAATCGGCTGGCCATTATCGTAAAGTCTTAGTGAGCTGCTGAGTGGCAGCGTCTGGGTTTGGTTACCCTTAAAGTTAGACAGCACGACTGTAATCGCGGTGGCTGATATTTGCTTAGCGGTTCCGCTGACCAAGTAATATTGCGGGTTGATCTGTGGCGAAGCTTTAGCGGCAGCGTAACCAGTGGAATTCTCCGGGATACCGCTCGGCCAGGTGCCGCCGATAGCTACGCCCGGAAATAGCCCTGTTATATCTGTGTATTCACACGAACCGGCTACCATGTCAGCAACTTGCGCTGGCGTGAGGTTTGCCCCCGCCTTTATCTCGAAGTACTGTCCGTTTGTATCGCCACACTGATTATCCTTTGCACTGTAACCTGAAGCATCATTACTTTTAGTCTGCACCATAAAACGTATATTGCCGTTTGCCAGTTTCGTGACGTTGGTGTAGTCGGATACGCCGCTGAAGCCTGCCCAACGCAAAGCCGCAAAGCCGGTGCCGCCAATCAGTATCGCTGCGGTTACGCCACCGATAAGTCCAGCGCGTTTAAGTGGTAAAAATTTCATAGAAAGTCCTTTCATATGCGAGGCAAAGCGATCTGCCAATGAAGGCCGCTGCGTGATTTCAACCGCAATGCGCTGCATCGTTTGGTTGGTGAAGTCAACCGCAAGCTTCCGTCGCGGTTCGATGCCTTGTCCGAAAGACATGCTTTTGCTCATGACAGTGCCTCCTTAAGTTGTTTTTTAGCGCGATGAAGCCAGCCGCGGACCGAGCCGATCGGTGCCTGCATGTACGTTGCGATGTCCTCGTAGCTGTAGCCGTGCCAGTAGTGCAGGATAATGACCGTGCGGTAGTTTGGCTTGAGCTGGACGACTGCTTCGTATAGTTCGAGGTTTTCGGCCAGCTGCCTTGGTGAAGCCATTGCGCTCACCAGCGTGTCCTGATCCTCGAGCGGTAGCGGATGTGTCTTGCGCAGCTCTGCCAGGCAAAGCCGCGTTGCAATCGTGTACAGCCACGTTTTGAAACTTGCTTTTTTAGTGTCGTACCGCGACAAGTATCGGAAAGCGCGGATGAACGCTTCCTGCGCCATGTCTTCGGCCGCGTCTTCATCGTGCATGATGTAAAAGCAATGACGATATAACGAATCCTTGTGGCGGTCGACCAGAACGCGGTATTGTTCGCGGTCGCCGCCCAAAATGTGAGCGATCAGCTCGGCTTCGTCAGTGCCCATATTCTTTATATGCATCATACACTCAAAAAGTTACAAAATTACCTTCGTCGCTTATGCAGAACAAGGGAAGCTTTTCTTTTGACCGCCAATTTGCTAGAATTATCCTGCTCGTTAGAAGGGAAAAGAGCAGCGGGCTTGGTTTGCTTTAGCAAGCTCGGCTCTGCCGACGAGCGATGAGCAAAACCGTAGTTTTGTCTCATTCTGGGGCATTAGCTCAGCTGGCTAGAGCGCTTCAATGGCATTGAAGAGGTCATCGGTTCGAATCCGATATGCTCCACCAGATGACAATTCACTTTTTCTCATCTTGCAAGTACACTTTAGGCTAAATTTTCTTAAAGTTCACTACAAAAATAACTAGAGTTATTGTATAGTTATTTTTAAGTATGGGATCTGTAGCCGAGACGTACGGCGATAAAATTTTGCTGGATAGGTATGTAGCTCCGAATCCAGATGCTGGCTTAAGAAAGGGCGTTCTTTTTGGCGTTTTGGCCGCTGGCGGAGTTGTAAGCCTTGATCTGCTGTCCCAGCAAATTTTATGGGGCAGAGGCGTGACAGAAGTTATCGCGGATACCAGCGCAGGCTCAGAAGAGAAACAACGATGGTTGGCCGTGCCCGGTCTTGGTCAACCAGAAGCCCGATTTATAAAAGAAGCAGTTGGCGATGATCTGCCTGGAAAGGTAGATTACGTGAAACTCTCGGGAGGCGGGATTAGCGGCAAAAGTATGGGCCAAGCTTTAGCGCCTTACTTTATGCAAACTCGCCCTAAGGATGGCCGGTTAAGGCCTGCACAAAATGTCTTACTGAGCAGCATGGGGTTGCCAACCTATTTAATGGGTGTTCAATAGTGTATAGATGAGGGGATAGATGTGCCAGAGCTTGGCACGGCGGTAGCCTGGAGTTCGCCGCTCCATTCCGGGCATACCTTTCTGGAAAAAGAAATTCGTTTAGCAAAGAGGTTTCCATACCCAGGGGGATTATTTTCTAAAATTTTGGTAGAAATATACCAACGCCTTCATGAAGCGGATTTTAAGCTTTCGGCCCTTGGCCACAGCGCGCTCGGCGCTCTAGTAGATTCACCGAAAGGCTGTCCGCCTGCACTTTGGTCAAGTCAAATAAGGTTGCTTGCCGAAGCGGATTCGCTCAATCCCGAAACGCCCAAGCGTATCATAACGAAAAGTAGCACGTTGATTCACGTCGGCGACGAAGCTGACCATAGGGTTAAAATTCCTGCCGCCCGGAGTGGTATTCGTAGGATTGTTGAAGAAAACGGCGGAACGTTTGTTGCGCTTGACATGCCGGGAACGGGGCACGCAAACATAACAGGCACGAGACGTGCTGTCTTTGAAGTGCTCTCTGAAAGTGGCCTACTCGGTTCGTCCGTAAAATCGTCGCGCTACGGTATGCGTAGTGCTGCTGCTTGACATCAGCGTAGACTTACGGATAATCAAAGCATATGCATAATGACGCTATTACTGCTGATGATTTGACAATTGTTCGAGGCGGAAAAATCGTGTTGAACAAGCTGTCGTTTGGGATTGTGCCTGGCAAACTGACCGGCCTTATCGGGCCGAGCGGGTCGGGGAAGACGACGCTGATGCGGGCGATTGTGGGGGCGCAGAAAATCACGAGCGGCCGGCTGCAGGTGTTGAGTTTACCGGCGGGTAGCAAAACACTGCGACGGCAGATTGGCTATGTTACGCAATCGGCGGCGGTATACGGCGATTTGACGGTGCAGCAAAACCTGCATTATTTTGCGACGATTTTGGGTAAAGGCAAGGTCGAAGTACGGCAAGTTATCAAACAAGTCGACTTGCAGGCGCAGGCCGACCAGCTCGTCAATTCGTTATCCGGCGGGCAACGTGCGCGCGTTTCGCTGGCGGTTGCGTTGCTTGGCGATGTGCAAGTTTTAGTTTTGGACGAGCCGACGGTCGGGCTTGACCCGCTTTTGCGTGAGCATTTGTGGGCTTTGTTTCGGAATTTGGCGCATGAGGGCCGGACGCTGCTGATTTCGAGCCACGTCATGGACGAGGCCGAAAAGTGCGACGATTTGCTGCTATTGCGTGACGGCAAAGTGCTGAGTTTCAGCACAAAGCACGAGCTGCTGCAAAAGACTGGCAAACATTCAGTCGAAGCGGCGTTTCTGAAACTTGTAGCAAAGGACGAGGCATAATGCATCCGAAAATGACACTCGCCACCGCCGGCCGCGTGCTGCGCCAACTGCTGCACGACCCGCGGACAATCGGCCTGATGTTCGTGGTGCCGTCGGTGTTGCTCGGATTGCTGGCGTGGATGTACAGCGGTACGCCAAAAGTTTTTGACGAGATCGGCGCGTCAATGCTTGGCATTTTTCCGTTCGTCATCATGTTCCTCATCACGTCGATTACGACGCTGCGCGAACGCACGACCGGCACGCTCGAACGGCTGCTGACCATGCCGATCGGCAAGCTCGACATTCTGCTCGGTTACGCGCTGACATTCGGATTCATCGCCATGCTGCAATCATTGGTTGTGAGTATGTTGGCGGTGCACGTCTACGGTTTGAACGTTGCCGGCCCGGAATGGTTTTTGGTGCTGGTGGCGGTCGTCGACGCGCTGCTCGGCGCGACGCTTGGTCTGTTCGTGAGTGCGTTCGCCACGACCGAATTCCAAGCGGTGCAATTTCTGCCCGCGCTTATTTTCCCGCAGTTCCTGCTCTGCGGCCTGCTCGTCCCGCTCGCACAATTGCCGCGCGTTTTGCATGACGTAGCCAATTGTCTGCCGCTGACTTACGCCGTCAACGCCATGCAACGCGTCAGTATCGAGGCAAAACCGTCCTCGACCGCGTATCACGACGTGTTGGTGGTGCTCGCTTTTGCCGTGGCCGCGATCCTGTTCGGTGCCGCGACTTTGCGCCGCAAAACGAAATAATCGAACGAGCTGATACAATAGGGAAATGGAAGATTTCTTTGAGCGGGCGTTCGCTCGTCGCTATCTGCCGCAGTGGCTGGTCGCCGGCGGGATTTTGCTGCTGCTCGTTGCGGGTTTTGTGTGGTGGATTTTAGTTTATGAAAATCCGTACAACGTATATTGGGGAATGCTTGCGCAAAGTTTGTCGACATCGAGCGTGACGAAGCATGTCGTTGAGAACTCTAGCGGCAGCCATCTTGACCAATACATCGGTCAGCAGTTCGGGACGAACACGCTCGCGTACGGCCGTACGACGCTCTCAACTTCGAGCAGCACAGTCAAGACCGAAAACGTCGGCACGTTGCAGAAAGACTATGTGCGCTATACGAATATCCAAACCAAGCAAAAGAATAAAGCTGGCCACACTTTCGACTTCTCAAACGTGCTTGGCAAATGGGCGCAAGCGTCGGTCGCGAATATCGCGGATCAGAGCAGCTCGACGCCGTTTTTCACTCAAACTATGCTTGGAATTGGCGGCGGCAACCTCGTGCCGATGGCTAATTTGAGCGCAGCGCAGCGGCAAAGTTTGCTCACCCAATTGCATAACAGCGTGGTTTTCGACACTTCATTCAGTAACGTCCAAAAGCACAAGCTGAATGGCCGGCCGGTGTACACGTATTCAGTTAAGGTTGAGCCGGTGGCATACGTCGGTTTTGAAAAGGCGTTCGCGGCCGATGTCGGCATCAAAGCGCTCGAGCAAACCGACCCGAACAGCTACCAAGGCCAGCAGGCAATCCAGGTCCAGCTAACCGTGGACGTGCGCTCGCACCAACTGGCGGAAGTCAGCTATGTCGGCGCTCAGCACCAGGAGTTCTTCTCAAGCTACGACGTCCCGCTCAATGTCAAAATTCCCAAAGCCACCATCTCTGCCCAAACTCTGCAAAATCTCGTCAGCCAAGTCCAATAAGGCAGCCAGGGCGTTTTGCTCTTGACGTGTTCGTATTTATATTCTAAAGTCGAGAATTATCAAGATCCCTAGCCGAAGGGTTACGGTGATCTAGCTATACCTAATGTCATGACCAACCCAAGTAGCAAATGTGCTAATAACTCAGAATCACCCTTTGATGAAGCGTACTGGGCACTAGTGGAGTCGGGTGTTGACCCTGGTGGGCTACATAGCGTTGACGATGCCGAAGGGTCTGTAGCCGCTCAAGAGAGGATGGAGCCTTTCTATCGTCGCCGTCCAGGTTGGCTTGAAGACCAGATCGACGCTTCTTATGCTTGCGAGAATGCTGCAAACATTTTAGATCTTGCTTTTGGGCGGCATCAAGGTCTTGATCCGGTTTACGAATTCGCCGGTACTACAACGGATGAAATAGCGGCGTTGCTACGTGCACGGAACGGAGGAGGAATCAGGGTCCTCGATGTAGGAACCGGTATGGGCGGCCTAGTCACGCACCACCTTGCGCAGGGCGATTATGCGCAAGGGGTAACCGCGCTCGATTACCTTCGGCTCAACGACCGACATCCGCTTCACGGCAGTCCAAGCTACATTATCGCAAATGCCGAACGTCTTAGCTCAGTGGCAGCACTTGTACCCCAGTATGATATGGTCATGACGCGTGCCACGCTCCATCATTTCATAGATCCGTTAGGAAGTTTTGTGCAAATGGCTAGGAGGGTAGCTCCCAGCGGGATACTTTGCGCGGATGCATTTGCGTTTGGCGGGGTCGATTGTGAAGTGACCCGCGAGCATGTGTGCAACGCGATGCGCACAGCAGGTTTTGAGCAGCTTAGAGTTGGCGAGATGCCTGATCTAATATCTCAGGCTGCCATGCCGGAAGCCATTTGGCAACGGACAACGAATATGGTGTTTTCAGTACGGCTTCCAGTCGAATATGCTTTGCAAAACGGCAAACTAGCTTACGTGCTTAGCCCAACTGCCGTAGCTTAGTTGTCAAGTCCTGACTGGCTGTCGGGAAATGTCCGGCTCGCAACCCATATTGCTCACATACTTTCGGCTCTTTTAAATGTGCACAAAACTACATCTTAAAACTCGATAATTCGTTCGTTCGATTTTCAGGTATAATAAAGTGCATATGCAAGTCGTGGTGAATTCGCTGCTGACGCAGTACGAACGTGTGGGCAAAGGGAACAGTGTGTTGGTGCTGCACGGTTGGGGTGATACTAGCAAAGGTTGGCGTGAATTTGCCGGCCAGCTGGCGCCGGATTATGACGTGATTGTGCCGGATTTGCCTGGCTTTGGCGGCACGGCTATGCCGAAAGACGCCTGGGGTTTGGGCGAGTACGCCGCGTTTGTCGGAGATTTCCTGGGCAAAATCCGCGTGCGGCCGTACGCAGTTATCGGACATTCCAACGGCGGCGCTATGGCGATTCGGGGTTTGGCGAACGGCGATTTTCAGGCGGACAAACTGGTGCTTATCGACAGCGCGGGCATCCGCGGCGAATATTTAGGACGTAAAAAGGTGCTCAGAATCGTTACGAAAACCGGCAAATTATTCACTACGCCGCTGCCACACGGCATTAAAAAACGCCTGCGGCGAAAGGTTTATGAAACAATTGGCTCCGATATGCTGGTCGTGGAACGGCTGCAGGAAACGTTCAAAAAAGTCGTGACCGACGACGTGCAAAAGGATGCGGCGATGCTCAAGCTGCCGACGCTGCTTATTTATGGCGAGGACGATTTGGACACACCGGTGCAGTACGGCCGCATTTTCCATAATCTTATCGACAGCTCCGTGCTCGATGTCGTGCCGGGCGCCGGGCACTTCGCGCACCATGACAAGCCCGATCACGTACTCGAATTTATCCAGGAATTTTTGAAGGCATGATTTCGGCGATCATCAGTTTATACGGTTTTCGGTACCCAAGCATTTTGGTGTACATGTTGCAAAACACCGAATACCGCGTGGGGCCATACCTCGCGTGGTATTGGCGGACGCAGGATTTCGGCAAAGTGATGCACCGGCGCACGTTAGAGCGCACGAAACCGGTGCGGCTGCTGCTCCTGGTTTTGCGGGCCGGCATGTCGCTGCAAATTCTTATTGGTTTATTGCTGGTTGGTTTGTGGTATTGGCATGGTTTGACCGCGGGCTGGGAATTCGGCTTGGCGTTGCTGTTCGCGTATCCGATTGTGTGGGCGCACTTGGCCGTTGTGCCGTTAA
Source organism: Saccharimonadales bacterium (SeqCode) (assembly GCA_036489905.1). GTDB lineage: Bacteria > Patescibacteriota > Saccharimonadia > Saccharimonadales > UBA4665 > JAICLK01. The sequence goes on along the minus strand of DASXEX010000051.1, from coordinate 736 downwards.
TTTTGGGACGCGAATTAAGCACCCGGCCGAAAGAAAAACGACTCATCAAAAAGTCCGAGGCGATTTTCGCTCACCACAAGGGTGTCAGAATCGCCATTGCCGGCAGTTATGGCAAGACGAGCATGAAGGAAATTTTGCTGACGGTTCTATCCGAAGGCAAAAAGGTCGCCGCCACGCCAGCCAACAAAAACGTGAGTATTTCGCACGCGCACTTTGCCAAAAATCTCGCTGGCGACGAAGATATTTTACTTATCGAATACGGCGAAGGCCAGCCAGGCGACGTTGAGCGCTTTGCCAAAACTACGCACCCGACGCATGCCGTTATCACTGGCATCGCGCCCGCGCACCTCGACCGCTACAAAACATTGCAAGCGGCTGGCCGCGACATTTTTTCAGTCGCGGACTATCTGCACGGCAAAAATGTGTACGTGAACGCGGACTCGGCCGCCGCCAAAGAATTTATGAAGAGTGCGTATCAAGCCTACAGCGCCGTTGGCGTGCTTGGCTGGAAAGTTAAAAAGGTTGAACTGGCAATTTCGGGCACGAGTTTTGAGCTCAGGAAAGGTAAGCGTAGCCTGCAACTTACAAGCAGTTTGCTTGGCCGGCACCAACTTGGGCCGCTGGCGTTGGCCGCGGCACTTGGATTGGAGCTTGGTTTGAGCGAGGAACAAGTCGTGGCTGGCATTGCCAAAACCGCGCCGTTCGAACATCGCATGCAGCCGTATCAACTTGCCAG
>DASXEX010000033.1:0-4365 GCA_036489905.1 Saccharimonadales bacterium (SeqCode) | reverse complement strand
GGTGTTGGCTTTATCTGGATCGTAAATCTCGTGAACGCTATTGCGCTTAATCTCATCACTGATGGTCGAGACGCTTCGACCCAGCGTACGGGCAATAGTCCGGTAGGAGTGTCCGCTATTTAGTAGTGACCTAATCTCATTGCGGTCATCTTTAGTAAGCTTGGTGTGATGTAATTCATTCGTTCACCGTACCACAGGGGCAACTCAGAGTGTTCGGATTCAAAACCGCATTTTAGTTAGCGGGTGTTCGGATTCATTTCCGCATTTGGGCAGTGGCCTATAAACTCGAGATATTGCCGCTCTGGTTCTTGAGCTGAGTATTCGTGCTTTGCAAACTCTTATTGATATTCTGCAGATTTTTATTGATGCCGTCGATTTGGCCGTTCAAGTTGTTGACCTTATCGGTGACAGTTTTTGTTTGAGATTTCACTTTGATACCGCCGTACACCAGCACGCCGGCAGTAGTCGCCGTCGAAGCGGCGATGATAACCAACATTACACTCACGAATATTTTGAACTTCATATTCCCTCCGATGTTCTTAAAAATTAAAATTGCTCGTCAAAAGGAATTCACGCTTTAGCGCTGACGAGCATCTTTACCGCGAGCAGCAGCATAAAAACCGCGAATATCCTGGTTGTCGCCGGGCCCGAAAGATGGGTGATGTAGCGGGCGCCAAGCACGCTGCCGACAAGAAATCCCAGTACGATAAACCCGGCAGCATGCAGATTAACAAGGCCCTGCCGATAATACGTCATGGCCGCCAAAATACCAATCGGTGGCACGAGCAAGGCCAAGGTCGTCCCTTGCGCCAGCTTTTGACTGAAGCCGAACAGCAATACCAGCGCCGGTACAATAATAATCCCGCCTCCGATACCGACCAACCCGCTTGCCACACCAGCAATTACGCCAAGCAAAATCAGCAACAGCCACATCATGGAATAATAATAGCAGGTTTGGTGGGGTTGTGCTTTAAGGCATCCTCGCTTGCTATTTCGGTACCCGCTACGCGACAATAGCAGCATGCACGAAACGGCTCAGCACGTCCCCGCGTTTATCAATGCGCTTGCGCCGGTCGTTAATCAATATGGCTATCTGGCTGTCGGTGGGCTGATTACTTTGGAAGATTTCGGCGTGCCGGCGCCGGGCGAAACGGTTTTGATCGCGGCGGCATTTTTTGCGGGCTTAGACGGGCATCTCAATATATTTTTAGTCGCGCTCGTTGCTTTTGTGGGCGCGGTGATTGGTGATAATATCGGCTTCGCCATCGGGCAATACGGCGGGCATCCGCTGGCCGAACGGTTTGGCAAATATGTTTTTCTAACGCCCGCACGAATTGCGAAGGTCGAGACGTTCTTCAGCCGTCACGGCGGCAAAGTGGTGGCCATTGCGCGGTTTGTCGAAGGTCTGCGCCAGGCAAACGGCATAATCGCGGGTCTCAGTGAAATGCGCTGGCCGAAGTTCTTGGCGTTCAACGTGCTCGGCGCTGCGCTGTGGGTCAGCCTGTGGTCAACGGTCGGCTACTTCGGCGGCAGCCACATCGGCACGTTCCTACGCTATCAGTTGTACCTCACGATAGCCGTCGCGGCCGCCCTCGTGCTCTTCATAGCTTATAAGCTGCTGCATCGCCGAAAAGCTTAAACGGTGCTGTGGTTTTCTAGCAGCTGTCGTTGAGCAGCAGGGTCTCCTCGTCCAGGCGTAACAACCTGGCAATTTTGAGCGGGAGCAGTTTCACAAAGCAAACTGCCATGAGTCCGATGGCGAAGCCGCCGATGACATCACCCGGTGTGTGGACGCCGAGGTACAGCCGTGATGCGGCTACCACCAAAATCCAGAGGATAGAAAGCCAGCGCCATTTTGTCGGCAGAATAATCCACAATGTTAGCGCTAGCGCCGTTGCCGCAGTCTCGTGGCCGGACGGAAAACCGGGCCCGGTCTCGACGACGCGTTGATGCAAATTGCCGTGCAGCATGGCGATTGGCCGCGGCTCGTTTATGATTTTTTTAATGACGTAAAACACGGCTGTGGCGCCGCCCGCGGTAAAAAGAAAGCGCCAGGCCAGTCGATACCGCTTGAACAAAGCCGGAACCAGCACGCACGCGGCAATCGGGTACGCCGCGCCCAAACCTTCGGAAAGCCAGCGCGCCGCCGTCGTGTAGCCGCTCGCCAGGTTTACATTGTCAAAGTCGTAAAAAATCCGCGCCTGCAACCCGTTCAGCTGGTGCGTATGCGCGGCGATTGCCGTCGGCACGAGCAGCAAAATCCCCACCACCATGCCGACAACGTAAGCTATCGGCGGATACGCGGATTCTTTTTTGGTTTGTTTTGTATGAGCAGAGCGATTCGTGTACATGTACCTAAGTTAGCACACCGCTTGGCGCAGCGCCATACGCTACAATTTCTTGCCAAGGACACTGTCAACGCAATGCAGCAGCTGTACGTCTGAAGCTGTGCACTACGCCGCTTATGCCAAGTCCATCGTTCAAACGGGAGCGAACCGTATGGAGGTGCGCTGGCTAGCAGTGCGATGAATGTCCGTTTGCGCGACCAGCTTAAATTCGGATACAGCCCCACCGCCGCGAGCGCGTACAGCAAGAACAACATGCCGTGAATCCTGCCGGCAATGAATATCGGAATGCTATTGCTCGGCAAAATGTACCGCTCGCACGCGATGCCGGTAATCAGCAACGTTCAGCCGCACGCTTCGCCAATCGCCGCCAGCCGAAACAACATCCATCCCTCGTTCTCGGTAAACATCCGATTTCCCTCAAATTTCCGAACAAGCGCGAGCACACCTCCACGATAGCACAGTTCGGTTACGAGCCATCGTTCCAGTCCCGGCCCATGAAATGGGTGCTGGTGCCGGAGAGAGCTTGGAGGGCTCGGGCTATGTTTCGGGCTTTGGCATCGGCGGATTTTAGGGCGGCGAGGTAGTGCAGGACTTCTTTTTGACGGCTGGGCGGCAGGGCGTTCCAGTTGGCTTGCGCGGCAGGGTTTTTCTTGAGCGCTGCGGCGAAGTCTGACGGCATGGGGTGTTGCGGGCCGTTTCGGTACGCTTCGTCAAAATCGACTTCGACCGTTACGGCATCACCAACTTTCGTGCCGGATGCTTTGCGCACAGCGCCGTGCAGGTACAAATAAAAATCGCCGTTGCCGGCGGGCATCATATTGATATGCCAGGGCTCTTTTGGCTGGCCGTTGACGGTAAGGAGCACAGGCATGGGTTTGCGCCAGCCTTTTTGTAATCGCTCGGCCTGACTTTTGCCAACATCGACATACGGATTGACGCCCCGAATTTTTATGACGCCCGCGAATTTCAGTATGGCCATGTCTAATATTATATATGGATCACTGTCCTGTTCACGGGTAAAAAAACGACCAGACATGTAGCTCGATCGCTTTTATGTGGCTCGACTTCGGTCTTGAATCCGGAATTACTTCTAGATTTATTCGTCTCTAAGCTTTAGCTTTCTTCGGCTTTTTGATCTCTTTTTTGGGCGATTGTCCTTTGGCCATGAGTGGTTTCTCCTTGGAACTTTTAGTTAATACGGGCAAACTTTGGTTACGGTGCGGGCTTGCAGGGATTGGTTGTCCAGCACGAAGGCATGGTTCGCCCAGTAGGATTTGCTGGCGGTTGTTTCGTTATCGCTGCCCGGGCGCGGCGGACGTATGCGGCCGATCCAGGTGTCGCGGAGTTCGTAGGCGTCATTATTCTGATCGTCCCGTTGCAATAGGATTGTCAGGTAGCGCGTGGCAAGCGGCTTGCCGTTTTTTACGAACCGCGTGTAGATATTATCGCGCAAAAGCTGGGCATACATGATGCTGTCTTCGTCGGTTGTTTCGACGACAAAATTATAGCCTATGGCGTGGCCCATGTCGTATTCAATGCGGATTTCGGAATCACTGGCCGTGATTTCGCTCAAAGCTTTTTCTATCAGCCCGAGCAAAGATGGCCGTTGGCTGATGCGCGCCGCTGCCTGCGAACGTATGAGGTCGACGTACACAGGGATACCATTGCGGGTGCGGCCCACGGGATGCTTCATAAATTACCCTTCTCTATTTTTAATTATACGCTATTATCGGCTGCGCCGCCAGCGAGCGACCAAATCACTCGCGTCGCTTTGTGTGTAAATAGCTATACCCACCGAACCCCGCTTTACGGCATTCACCCGTTCAGCTGAATCAAATGCAGCGCAGTCCCGATGAACTGCCGCAGTCGCTCCTCGTAGTCTTAGAGCCTGTTCACGATCTCGCTTTCGTTGCCAAAATTGTCCATTTTGAGTGACAATTCGTTCTGGGTTTTGAAGCGTAACCATAGTTACGGTTCGAAAGTCAGGGCGGATTGGTGCCGGAATGGGCGGCTTTGG
>DASXEX010000036.1:0-4457 GCA_036489905.1 Saccharimonadales bacterium (SeqCode) | reverse complement strand
AATCTTTGCGAGTTAACTTGCTCATATAGCGTCCCTTCATCCGCACCTCCATACCAGACAGCATGATAGAAGATTACGGGTACTTTTTTAATGAGCTAACGAATACTACTTGGGGAACTTTATTTATGAGCTAAGTCGGTACTATTGACAACTAGGATGCTGCTGTATATAGTAAAGTTTCAAAGAAAGGCCTACTATCTATGAGACAATTTAACGTTCCTGGCAATCCTGGCAATTTCGACAGCCTGCCTCCAGAACCTGGCGGGGAAATCCCGTCTATAGGGCTCAATGCGGAGCCTGCAGGCGGCATCGGCGCATTGGAAGTAGAAACTTTCCTTCTACCGAGTGGAGGACAGGATAAATTTACCGTATTCGGTACTAGAAGTAATTGCGGAACGTGTGGATGTCCATTGCCTGGTGGCAACACGTGCTCGGCTAGATTTTCCGGCTGCAAATAAATTTCAGCGGCAACCTTTTCAAAATTAATGACGTCACGCAAGGTGTCTTTTCGGTTGTTTCGAATCGATTATTAAGAAGGAAAAGTCGTGCGGGCAGAAAGTTGGTAGGGAAGTCTGGGCGGGTAAAGGAGGATTGGTGGGAATGAGCGTTTCGTGTGGTGGGCGCCACGGCTGTTGACGAAGGTCGTCAGAGAAGCGACCTGCATCTCCCAACCTGTGGAATGCACCGGTGATCAAGTTTCCGGCGCTTATTGGCTCTGTGGCCAGGTAGAACACCATAAAGATGGCTGCCGGTCACATGATGGTTTTCTTGAGCAGCCCCAGCATGATGAAGCGTATTTTGTCTGAGCTGATACCTCTGTTACAATAGTTGATATGACAGCACAGGAAATTCGCAAGGCTTACTTAAAATTTTTTGAAAACCGCAATCACGCCGTGATCCCGCGCGCGCTGCTCGTGCCGCAAAATGACCCGACCACTTTATTCACCGGCAGCGGTATGCAGCCGTTGATTCCGTATTTGCTCGGCGAGGAACATCCGGACGGCACACGGCTGACCGATTCGCAGCCGGTTTTTCGGGCGCAGGATATTGAAGAGGTTGGCGACAATCGCCACGACACCTTATTTGAAATGCTGGGGAACTGGTCGCTCGGTGCGTACTTTAAGGCCGAACAACTGCCGTGGATTTTTGAATTTTTCACTGACGTGGTGGGGCTTGATCCGCACAAGCTTTACGTGACTTGTTTCATCGGCGACAAAGAGTTTTCTATTCCGCGGGACACCGAATCATCCGGCATTTGGAAGCAACTATTCAAGTCCAAAGGCATTGACGCAGGCGAAGCCGATTTAGGATCGGAGGCCGAGGCCGCCAAGCGCGGCACCAATCCGGGCGAACGGATTTTTTATTACGACGCTGACAAAAATTGGTGGTGGCGTGGTGGCAAAATCGTCGACATGCCGACGGGCGAGCCGGGCGGCACCACAAGCGAAGTGTTTTACGAATTTGATTTTGTCGAACACAATCCGGAATATGGCGAGCATTGCCATCCGAATTGCGATTGCGGGCGATTCGTCGAAATTGGCAATAGCGTGTTCATGGAATACCTGCGGACGAAAAGCGGCTTTGATAAATTGCCGAAACAAAACGTGGATTGCGGCATTGGTTTGGAGCGGACTGCCATGGCCGCGATCAACAGCCCGGATGTGTTTAAGATCAGCACCTTGTGGCCAATCGTCGAGAAGCTCGAAGAACTTTCCGGCAAAAAATACGATAGCCACACTGAAAGCATGCGCGTAATCGCCGACCACCTGCGCGGTGCCACATTCCTGGCGGTCGACGGCGTTGTGCCGAGCAACAAAGAGCAAGGCTACGTCATGCGCCGACTCGTCCGTCGCGCCATCCGGTTCGCGTTTGACCTCGGCATCGAGCAGAATTTTTTGCAAGATGTCGTGCCGGTCGTAACCGAACTTTATCGCAGCGATTATCCGGAAGTTGCCGAGCGCGAGCAAGCCGTCATTGATGTAGTTGTGAGGGAAGAAAAGGTCTTCCGCCAGACGCTTCGCCGCGGGTTGGGCGAGCTGGATAAAATGGTCAAACAAAGGCACACATTTAATGGCGCAGACTTGTTCAGACTATACGATACATATGGATTTCCTGTTGAGCTGGTAATGGAAGATGCTTTTGCGAAGAAAATAGTCTTCGAAACGACTTGGCGGGAAGAGTTTGATCGCTTAATGCAAGAGCAGCGAGATCGTAGCCGGACGGCGACGAAAGGCGAGTTTAAGGGCGGGCTGGCTGACCATTCGGAAATTAATACGAAGTATCATACAGTGACGCATTTGATGTATCGGGCGCTGCGGAATGTTTTGGGCGACCATGTAATTCAACGCGGCAGCAACATTACAGCCGAACGTTTACGGTTTGATTTTTCGCATTCCGAAAAAATGACGCCCGAGCAAATCGCCGAAGTTGAAAAAATCGTTAACGAGCAAATCGCCAAAGACTGGCCGATGACCTGGCGCGAAGAAAACACCAAGCAGGCGCTGGCCAGCGGCGTAATGGGCGCGTTCGGCGACCGCTACGGCGACACCGTCAAAGTCTACACGGTCGGCGACCCCGATGGCGAAAACTATTCCCGCGAAATCTGCGGCGGCCCGCATGTCACTCGCACCAGCCAGCTCGCCGAAGACGGCAAGAAATTCAAGATTATCAAGGAAGAATCGTCATCCGCCGGCGTCCGCCGTATAAAAGCCGTATTGCAATAAACAAGAGTTTTGGCGTTCTCGTGCAACAATTGCAGGCTAACTTGAAACGGCCTTGTTGCACAACTCCCCTAAAACCGGTCGCTCTCCTCTGAACCTGACCCCTACATACCACCTCCAAACCTGGTCACTGCCCTCGCTTTGCTGCTAATGCTGACCGTTCCGTTCCAGGTACCGTCCGGCATCCCGATCCCCGCCATACGATTCAGGATATTGCAGCCAATGGTAGCCTCGGTCTGCTGGCTTGCAAACGTTCTCGCCCTGACTCGTTCCCCTATGGTAGGTTTGTACCGATACATGACCGTCTCACTGAGTGAGCGGGCACGGTAGCCAGAGCGCTGCTTCCAGCTCTGCCCCACATGCACTTAGCCCTTGACCAGATATAAAAAGCACGTTACCTTTGCACTGTCTACTAAAACAAACAGGGGGTAACGTGCTATACCCAAAAGAAACTACTCCTCGGTTTTAGCCCTGCACCTTGATGAGGTGCATCTCCGTACCAATGAACTGTCTCAACCGCTGCTCGTAATCTGAGAAGTTGTCAAAGAAAGCCTGGATGTCGGCCTCGAACTCCTTGAATTGTTGCCTGCGTTTCGTCCCGATGATGTACTTTTTCAAGTAGTGCCAGAGTCGCTCGATGAAGTTTAAGTTCGGTGAGTACGGTGGCAACCAATGTATTTTTATCCTGCACTTCCGTTTACGTAGGTAGGCCTGTAGCTCTTTGTTTTTGTAGTACGTTGCGTTGTCAACAATGAGATGGATCTTCTGTTTGTCTGGATAGGCTGCTTGTATTTTGTCAAAGAGTTCCATGGTTGTTTGGGCATTGAGCGTCTTAGCGTAGTGGATGACGGCTTGCATGGCCACAATATCCAGGACGCCGTTGATGTTCAGCCGTTTTCGTCCGGTGTTGGTCGGCACTTGTTTCTCTTGACCCTTCTTGATCCACGCCTTGGTGGCATGGACGTTATGGCTTGGATGGACACCGTCGCCGAACAGGATAACCTCATCGTCTGGTAGTTTTTTTGCTTTCAGTTTCTCATACGCTCGCTTGAAGGCTGCTTGCTTGGCTTCATCCAGCTTACCGGGTATGAGGGTCGTCTGCTTGTAGACGAACCCGAGCCGGTGTAGCAATTTAGTAACACCATTGATCGTATAATCCTGACCGTAGCAGTCTTGGATGTACTGCACGGCTACCGCAGCATCAGTAATGAGCTCACTCTCCACATATGCTTCCAGCTCATGTTGTTGTCCGGCAGTAAGTTTGCCGTTGTATCGTTGGTGGGCAGCAGCCAGCCAGTCCGAAAACGAGTGGCGTTTACGGTACTTGTTGCGCCATTTGGCCACGGTATCTTCATCGAGCAGGAAGAGCTCAGCGACATGCTTGACGCTATGGCCGTTGCCCAGCGCTAAGATTGCCCGGATGCGGATAGCGGTCTTAGCATCTTTGGTAGCACGAGCCAACTGGCGGAGTTGGGTCTGTTCTTCAGTAGGGATAACGAGTGCTGCTGCCATGACGAGTTTTTTGTTTTAGGGAATTACAGAAAGTGTAGCACGGACAGGCTGGCTAGAAAACCGAGGAATGGGGTATTAGGGGTATATGTTCAAAATACACAATGTTGCAAATGAAGTCCAGGGATTAACGGAGCGGTATATCCCCAAGAAGCTTCATCAAAGATTCTTCACTGGCATCGAAGGCTTGGGCCTCACTGGTTTCCGTTCTCTCAATGCCAATGGTAG
>DASXEX010000031.1:0-18614 GCA_036489905.1 Saccharimonadales bacterium (SeqCode) | reverse complement strand
AATCTTTGCGAGTTAACTTGCTCATATAGCGTCCCTTCATCCGCACCTCCATACCAGACAGCATGATAGAAGATTACGGGTACTTTTTTAATGAGCTAACGAATACTACTTGGGGAACTTTATTTATGAGCTAAGTCGCGGCTCTAGCCAGTTCGACGCGATGCACGTATAATGATTGCTTAAGAAGGAGAATTTATGAGTACTACTCGGAAACGTGACCGGATTATCGCACTTGTCATTGCTATTTTATTTTTCGGTTTTGCTTCGGCATTGACAATCATAATTATCGTTCAGGCAGTTATCTCGCACAACAACAGTAAATCTACTAATACTTCGTCGTCTACAAACAGCCAAGCGCAATCGCTAACCGGTACACAACTTTCCGGTTTTACGCCGGTAAGCAGTGTCCCGAGTTTGAAAATTACCGATGCAAAGGTTGGCACTGGCACGGCGGCCAAAGCCAGTGATACCGTGACGGTCGACTACACCGGCGCCATTGCGAGCACCGGCATCATTTTCCAGAGCACGCAGGGTAGCCAGCCAGTTAGTCTAAGCCTTAGTCAAGTGATCAAAGGCTGGCAGCTTGGCATCCCGGGCATGAAAGTTGGTGGCACGCGCCAGCTGCTGATTCCGGCGAACGAAGCCTACGGCGCCAATCCGCCGTCGGGCTCGGGGATTCCGGCCAACGCACCGCTTGTTTTCGATATCACTCTGGATAAAATCGGCAGTTAAAGTGCGGTAAAAAACACAATATGTAGCGCTCTTGCTTTTTGCTCTGGCGCTATATAAAATAGATAGTACGTTTTCAAGCAAAAATCTAAAAAGCAAAAATGAGGGGGAAACTTATGGTCAAAAATATTACAATCTTTACCACCAATACCTGCGCCTACTGCGCCATGGTCAAGAAGTATCTTGGCGCAAAAGGCATCAAGTACGACGTGGTCAACCTCGACGAACAGCCCGACCGCCAAGCTGAAGCGCTGGCATTGAGCGGCGCGCTGACTGTCCCCGTCACGGTCGTCACCAAACAAGACGACACCCGCGAAGTCGTTATCGGCTACAATCTCGCCAAACTTGCCCCAGCCGTCGCATAAACTTATTTCTGTGGCACATTGCCGCGTTGCCAGCTCCGCTGCTCACTGGCGCCTTGCACTGCGCTCGCAGAAATAAGTTTCTAAACCTGAGCCGCTATCAAGTACAATAGGAAAATTATGACAGAGAGTAACGAACGAAAAATCCACGATGTGGTGATGATCGGGACGGGGCCAGCGGCGCTCGCGGCAGCGATTTATACGACGCGCGAAGATATCGAGACGCTGCTGTTCGAGCGCGGCGTGGTTGGCGGGCTGGCGGCGATTACCGATTTGGTTGATAACTATCCGGGTTTTCCGGAGGGAATTTCCGGGCTGGACCTGGCCGAAAATTTGCGCAAGCAGGCCGAACGATTCGGCGCCAATATCGAGCTCGGCGAGGTCACGAAACTGGGCGAAGTGCGAGGAATGACCGACGAAGGTGAATATAAAAAACTGGGAACGACTAGCGGTGATATCCTGGCCAAGTCCGTTTTGCTAGCCATGGGCTGCGATTATAAAAAAATCGGCGTGCCTGGCGAGCAGGAATATTACGCACGCGGCGTGCACTACTGTGCGACCTGCGACGGCGCATTCTATCGCGACAAGCGGCTGGTGGTCGTGGGCGGCGGCAACTCGGCTTTTCAGGAAGCCATTTTCTTGACCCGTTTCGCCACGCACATTGACCTGCTGGTTCGTTCAACCGTCAAAGCCAGCGATATTTTGCAGCACGACATGCAGAAATTTATTGATGAAGGCAAAGTGACGGTGCATCTCGGCATAACTACGGATGAAATTGTTGGCGAGGATAATCATGTTACCAAAGTTGTCGGCATGCAAAACGGCCAAAAAGTCGAGTTTCCGACCGACGGCGTGTTTGTATTCGTCGGCCTCAAACCAAATACGCAATTTTTGGAAAATTCTGGCGTCGCGCTTGACCAAATCGGCTTCGTCATGACGGACGTGCATTTGGCGACGACTATGAAAGGCGTGTTCGCCGCCGGCGACGTCCGCAGCGGCGCGACCATGCAAATTGCTTCCGCCGCGGGCGAAGGCGCCACCGCCGCGTTGATAATCCGCGAGTATCTTGAAGGCAAGCTAACGCCGAAATCCGAAGCGACCGAAGAAGTCGCGCCGGCTCCTACGGCCTAGCTTGCTGGTCGCTTGCGCCATTTTGTTTTGGCAAATCGCTCGGGATATCTGGTGCACAAATAAAGGTCGGGGTAGAGAAGCCGCAAAATGCGGGCTGCGCGGATCATAAGCTGTTCTCCGAGGTTGCCTGAATAAACATAGACGTACACTTCCAAACCATAATGTTTTGCGAGCCGATATGTCAGCGGGTTCATCAGCCAAAAATTCAACCCGATTCCGGTAGCGTGCATTTTGTGCGCGGTCCGCACGATATCAATCGGAGCAAGATACTCGAGCGCATATACGGGAATATTTGGCAGGACGCGGCGCACTTGCCGTAATTCTTCGGAATGAAACGAGGCTATGCTCACCAGTGCTTGCGGATGGCGTTCAATGGCTAGCAATAGTTCGTCAACGCTATTTTCGTCCTTAAGTTCAATAATAATCGGAATGTTTCCAACAACTTCAAGTGCTTGGTCTAAACTCAGAAACGCTTCGCCGTTGTTAAGTTTGATCGCCTGCAATTCGGCAAGCGTTTTATCGCGAACGGTGAAATCTTCGGCAGCCACGCGCCCCGTTTTCGGATCGTGAATGACCAGCAGCTTATCGTCGGCAGTCAGGTGCGTGTCGATCTCAATCATATCAGCGCCCGCCGCGAGCGCTGCCTGTAAACTTTCCCGACTATTTTCCAGCGCCGAGCCGGCCGCCCCACGATGTCCGATGATTTTTGTCATGATAAGTAGTTCCAGTGTACAATTGTCTTAAAGCAAAGCCTAGCAAATTCAGTGAAAGGAGTTTTAGCAATGGCGGATTTTAACCAAGTTTTGGAAGTGGGCGACTGGCAAAATGGATTCGTGAACACGGTGATTGACATCCCGATGGGTTCGACGCTGAAAATGGAATGGGACCGCGAGCGAGCGTGCTTCGTGCTGGATCGCGTCGAGCCGGCGATTTATCCGAAGCCAGTCAATTACGGCTTCATCCCGCAAACCATCGACGAAGACAGTGACGAACTCGATGTGCTGCTGGCTTGCAACCAGCCGATCCCGACCGGCATTTGGGTTGCGTCCAGAGTCATCGGCATTTTCAACTTCGAAGATGACGGCGAAATGGACTACAAAATCGTCTGCGTCCCGGCCGACGACCGCGACACCGGCGACAGCATCAAAACTTTGGACGACCTCGGGGACCGCTGGAAGCGCAAAATCGAGGAACACTTCGCTCACTACAAAGACCTGAAAAAACCCGGCACGACCAAAGTCCTCGGCTGGGGCAACATCGACGACGCCAAAAAAGTCATCGCCGAATCCATCGAACGCTGGAATAAGCGCACTTAAATAATCATGAAAAATATTCTAACCGCAAGAATTTTTCTGCAGAATCCACGCGACGAGGTTTTAGTACTTCGGCGCAGCCATAGGGATAATTACCGACCGGGGGAGTATGATTTGCCAGGTGACGGAGTAGAAGCTGATGAGCGGCCGGACTTGGCGCTAATCCGTGAAGTCCGCGAAGAGACAGGAATCGTATTAACCCGCGAAGCCATGTCGTTAGTTTACGCAAGCGCGGGCGTTAATCAAGTCAGCGGTGATAACGTCGTGCGATTATTCTATACCGGCGACACTCAAGCTGATGAAGTTGTGCTAAGTCACGAGCATCACAGTTACGAATGGGTTGGTGCAGACAAAGCGTCTGAGCTTATCACACACCCTTCGCACGCCGAAGCCCTGCGTTATATCCGCGACAATAATATAGGACCAAGGTTGGCGTCATGAGGAGATCTTTCAGTGCGGGCGGCGTAGTCATCAGCAACGGCGGCCAGGTGTTGGTAGTGAGCCAGGGCACTTCGTGGTCGTTGCCGAAAGGGCATATTGAGGCTAGCGAAACGGCGCGGCAGGCCGCCGAGCGCGAAATTAAAGAAGAGACAGGTCTGGACAGCCTGGCGTTCATCGAAGAGTTGGGTAGTTATGAGCGTTTTAAGATTGCCATCAATGGCATCGGTGAAGACACGAGCGACAAAAAGCACATCACATTGTTTTTGTTTACCACTAAGGAGCAGCATCTTGCACCTGAAGATCCGCATAACCCCGAAGCTTGTTGGGTGGCGCCGGATAAAGTTTCGGCATTGTTGACCCACTCGAAAGACAAGGCCTTCTTTGAGAGTATTCTGGCCACAGTCAGCGAGTTTGTGTCTAGCAAGAAATAAGCCGGCATTGTTCTTGCGCCGGGCTGCTTATGCTTTTACAATGTGGAGTAGCAAAAGCATAAAAATCTAAGCGAGGGTAAAGATTCATGAAAACACGGGTGGCAATCAATGGGTTTGGTAGGATTGGTCGTAACGCGTTTAAGATTGCGTTCGAGCGCAGCGACGTGGAAGTCGTGGCGATTAACGATTTGACCGACACCAAGACACTAGCGTACTTGCTCAAGCACGACAGTAATTACGGCACGTACGGGCATGAGGTCGGGTTTGATGACAAGGACGTGATTGTCGATGGCAAGCATATCAAAGTAACAGCCGAGAAGGATCCGACAGCGTTGCCATGGAAAGACCTAAATGTCGACGTTGTCATTGAGTCGACTGGCTTTTTCGTCAAGCCGGAGCTGGCCAAAGCGCACATTACCGCGGGTGCTAAAAAAGTCGTCATCAGCGCGCCGGCCAAGGGCGATCATGCCGACGATGCGACGACGATTGTGCTCGGTGTCAATGAGGACAAGTTGGAAGGCGCCGGTGATATTATCAGCAATGCGAGCTGCACGACCAATGCTATTACGCCAGTCTCGGCAATACTGGAAAATAGCTTCGGCATTGAAAAAATGTTCATGACAACTATCCATAGTTATACCGCCAGCCAGCACCTGCAGGATGGACCCGGTAAAAATTTACGCGAGGATCGGGCGGGGGCGCAGAATATTGTGCCGACCACTACGGGGGCCAGCATCGCGGCGGCCAAGGCACTGCCGGCGTTGAGTGGTGTGCTCGGCGCACTGGAAATCCGAGTGCCGACACCGGTTGTATCAATCGCAGACTTTTCAGTTGTTACGAAACGCGATGTAACAGTCGAGGAAGTTAACGAGGTATTCAAAAAGGCTGCCAAGGAGCCATTCTATCAAGGAATTCTGGATGTAACGGACGAAGAAGTTGTAAGCACTGATTTTATTGGTAACAGTCACTCCGCCATCATTGACCTCAGTCTTACAATGGTGGATGGCGGCAATCTGTTGAAGGTTCTGGCTTGGTACGACAATGAATGGGGCTATTCGAATCGCCTAGTTGAAGTCGTGGCCGACGCCGGCCGAATTTTACACCAGAAGGAACCGCACGAGCACGAATAGACTATGAAAATTGCGCTTACGACTGACCATACCGGGTTTGAAAAGCTGCAGCAGTTGCAGGAATTTTTGTCTGGTCTTGGGCACGAGACTGTCAGCTACGGGCCGCATGAGTTTGATCCGGCCGACGATTATCCCGATTTCATGTTTCCGGCGGCACGAGCTGTAGCCGAGGGCACTTGCGAATGCGCCATCATTATTGGCGGCAGCGGTCAGGGCGAAGCAATGTGCGCCAATCGTGTCAAGGGCGTGCGCTGCGCACTGTATTATGGGCCAACAAAAGCGATTGAGGCAATCGATGCCGAGGGTCGCAGTGCCCAGGATAAGTTTGAAATTTTGCGCCTGAGCCGCCAGCACAACCACGCCAACGTGCTGAGCTTGGCCGCCCGCTTTCTAAGTCAAATCGACATTGAACAAGCCGTGCGCATATGGCTTGAAGCACCTTTCAGCAATGCCGAACGCCACGAACGACGGGTTAAAAAAATTGACGAGTTGAGCTAGTCGGCTGAGTTAAATCTACAAACCTTTGGTAATAGTCATAAGGTGTTTGCTTGGGGCGGGCAGCGTAACGGTGTGCATCTTGCCGTCCTTGCCTTTAAAGCGGTAGGTTTTCGATTTGCGCTCAACTGGCTCCGGTTTAATTCGGAAGAAAGAAGTAACATTTGCGAGTTTTGTCATACTTATATTATAAACAACAAGCCCAAAAATCCCAAGGCTGTTAACAGAAGGGAAGCGTTGCATTGCCGTAGGCGGTTCTTGTTAATCTGTGAGTTGTGCTTTATCGCGTCAATGGTGTCTGCCAGCAGGCGTAGCACCAGCGCCTCTTGGGTCAATTTCATATATTCCGGCGCCGAAGTAATGTCGGCGCTTGCGCCTAAATATTTTCTCGGCCAAACCGAAAGGATATCCAGCAGCAAGGACAAAATAAACGGCAAATAAATAAGGCTAAAATGCCAGAGACCTACTGGCACTTTGGCATCATCGACGAAAAGCAGGGCGGCAACATTTGCGCCAATGACGGCTAAAACTTTGGCGTCGATGCCATTGCTGTCGCTGAACACCAGATTTAGCTGGTTCTGCTGGGTGTCGAGCAATGGTTGCAAGTCGTGGTTGTTTGGCATAAGCGATTTAGCGTAAAATAGTAACCAGGAGAAAATTGTAAGACCATGACAGATATTTGTCCAACTATTACTACGAATGAGCTGCACGCCTACCGTACACAAATGGAGCGAATCGCCGGTTTCGCGCATCGCGTGCATATCGATTTGGCCGACGGCGAGTTCACGCCGAACAAGTTGCTTCCGATTGACCAGGTTTGGTGGCCGGGCGGCATGCGCGCGGATTTGCACGTGATGTACCGGCGGCCGTTCGAATATTTAGATGCGCTGATCGCGCTGGGCCCGCAACTGATTATCGTGCACGCCGAAGCCGAAGGAGATTTTCCGACCTTTGTTGAGAAGATGCACCATCATGGCATCGAAGCCGGCGTCGCGTTGTTGCCGCAAACTGCCGTCGAAACTGTCAAGCCTGCGCTCCAACTTATCGACCACGTGCTGATTTTTTCCGGCAACCTGGGCTATCAGGGCGGCAGCCAAGTGGATTTCGCTCTGCTTGACAAAATTAAAGTTATAAAATCCTTGAAGCCGACCATCGAAATCGGCTGGGACGGCGGCGTAAACGACCAAAACATCAAACAGCTTGTCGCTGGCGGCGTAGAAGTCGTCAACGTCGGCGGCTTTATCCAGAAAGCGCCGGATGCCGAAAAGGCGTATCTTGAGCTGGCCACGGCTGTCGAATAGCTTTATAATCGTAAGCAAGATGCAGAAATTATCATTGCAAGAATTGGAATTGAAAGCGGACGAGATTCGCCAGGATATTATTCGTATGTTGGAACACGCTGGCAGTGGCCACTCGGCCGGTTCGCTCGGCCAAACCGATATTTTTACGGCGCTCTATTTTGATATTCTGAAGCATGATCCGAAAAATCCAGACTGGGATGGGCGTGATATTTTAATTCAAAGCAACGGTCACACGTGTCCGGCGCGATACGCCACAATGGCGCATGCTGGCTATTTTGACCGTCAAGAACTTTTGACATTGCGCAAATTTGGCTCGCGTTTACAAGGTCACCCGGAACGCACAAAATTGTCCGGGCTTGAAACTACCAGCGGGCCGCTCGGCTCGGGTTTGAGCCAAGCTTGCGGCATGGCACTCGGGCTTAGAATGAACAAACAAAATCACCGCTGGGTATACGTGACGACCGGCGACGGCGAGCTGGACGAAGGCAATAACTGGGAAGCCATCATGCTGGCCGCGAAATACAAACTGAATAATATCATTGCCATTGTCGATCGCAACAACATCCAAATCGACGGGCCGACCGAAGTTGTGATGCCTCTCGAAGACTTGCATGCCAAATGGGAAGCCTTCGGCTGGCACGTCATCGAAATTGATGGCAACAATATCGAAGCCGTCATCGATGCCTGCGCCATGGCACGCGCCATTGTCGAAAAGCCGGTCGTCATTCTCGCGCACACGGTGCCTGGCAAGGGCGTCGACTTCATGGAATACGATTTCCACTGGCACGGCTCGCCTCCAAATCACGTGCAAGCCAAAATCGCCTTGCACGAGCTCCGCACCCTGCAAGGCAAAATCCGGAGCGAACATGAGTAAGAAGAAATTGATGATAATTGTTGCGGCAGTTTTTATATTACTGAACGTTCTGCCGCTCCCGAGAGGTCCGTCTTTTAGCTGCGCTGGAAGTAGTAACGCCGGTCCTTTCGTACAGCTGTTTGGATTCCCCTTTACCTATCTTCAGCGGAGCATTTCTCCGAGTAGTTGTACATTCACGAACGAAGCGGCAGATCAGCAAGATTATTTCGGGCAGCATCACGCGTATCCAGTTAAGGGCTTGATTGACGGTCTGATCGGTCTTGTACTGGTCGTCGCTACAGGGCAGGTGTTCAGCCTTAAAAAACGGAATAAGTTAAAGAAATGAACGACACGCGTTTAGTTGATGACATTTTGGCGAGCGACATCAAGCAAGAGCCGATTCGAGCCGGGTTCGGCCGCGGGCTGAAATCGGCCGCGGAGAAAAATGAAAACGTGGTGGGCGCGAGCGCCGATCTGACTGATTCGACCAAGATGAATGAATTTGCCGAAGCCTTTCCGGAACGGTTTATTGAAATCGGTATTGGCGAGCAAAATCTAGTGACCGTCGGAGCCGGCTTGGCGGCCATGGGCAAAATTCCATTCGTGTCGAGCTATGCCGCATTCGCACCCGGGCGCTGCTGGGAGCAGATTCGCACTACGATTTGCTTGAACGATCGGCCGGTCAAAATTATTGGCAGTCATGCCGGTGTGAGTGTCGGGCCGGACGGAGCGACGCATCAGATGCTGGAAGATTTGGCGATTATGCGTGTGTTGCCAAACATGATCGTCATCGCACCGTGCGATTCGGTTGAGGCCGAAAAAGCCACGCTCGCCATGGCACAGAACCCGAAGCCCAACTACATGCGGCTGGCACGCGAAGCCACGCCAGTTATCACGACCGAGCAAACACCGTTTGAGATCGGCAAAGCGTATGTATTCCGCGAAGGAGCGGATGTTAGCCTCATCGCGACTGGAACCATGACGTATCATGCGCTGGTGGCGGCCGAGAAGCTTGCCAAAGACGGCATCCATGCCGAAGTCGTGCATGTGTCGACGGTCAAACCGCTTGACGCGGAAACGATTTTGGCGAGCGTGCGCAAAACCAAGTGCGTTGTGACAGCCGAAGAAGGCCAAATGGCTGGCGGTTTGGGCGGCGCAATCGCCGAACTTTTGGCCGACGAATTTCCGGTGCCGATCAAGCGCATTGGCATGCGTGACCGCTTCGGCGAATCCGGTGAGCCGAACGAATTGCTCATCCATTTCGGCCTCGACGCCAACCACATCATGCTCGCCGCCCACGAAATTATAGATAGAAAACCCAAAAACTAGCGACCCATCGTGGACTGGCAAGCGGCAATTTTACTCCAAACGGTACTTGTTGGTGCTGGCCTGATAGCGCTGCGTGTCCTGGCGCGGACCAAAGAGGCAGGCCGAGCTAGCTTTGTAATTAGCGCCGGCATGTATGTGGTGTTATACGCCAGCATGCTTTTAGTCGTGCCCTGGTTCGGCCATGTTCAGCCGGCAGTCGTGCGCCAGTATTGGTGGCGTTTTGTTGGCGGCGGTATGGCATTTGCGCTGACAAATGTGTGTACGTATAAGACGCTTGTCTATTTTGACGCGGTGGTGGTGGCAATTGCTGGCACGGTCAACGCTGTGTTCGCGGTCATTGGGGCGTCGTTGTTTCTTGATGAAAATCTGTCGTGGTTACAGTTAGGTGGGAATTATACTGTTCGTCGCAATCGTCTACTGCGTGGCGCAGGTTAATGAAAAGTCATTGCTACAACACATGAACATAGCGACCTACATCGTCTTCGGCGTCGGCGGCCAATGTTTGATGACTGTCTTGACGGCGCTGGTCGTGCGACGCGGACAGCTACGTTTACTGTTGAAGCCGAGAGTTACCGGTTGGGTCTCGCTGGCCGGGCTGCTGCGTGGGCTCGGCGGTGTTTGTTTTATTTTCGCGGAAGTCAGGAGCAACAATGTCGGGCTGGTGGCGGTGATCACGAACTTTCGTTTGATTGTCATTCTGCTGCTCGCCGTTTGGTTGCTCAAAGAGCGAGACTATGTTGCCAGGAAACTACTGGCGGCGCTGGCCTCAATCGCAGGGTTGGCCGGTCTATTTTGGAAATAATTTGAAGAATAACTGTAAGCGTTTTATACTTAAGTTCATATGCCACTGACACTACAACAAATACGAGAAAATTGTGCCAAGGCGCGTGAACGCATGGCGCAGGCGCGGGCGGAACACTGGGCATTTGGGGCGTTCAATTTGGATGATGAATCGACGCTAAAGGCCGTGGCGCAAGCCGCCAAAGCCAAAAATGCTCCGGCACTCGTGGAAGTCAGCCAGGGTGAGGTCGATGACATCGGCCTTGATAATGTACGCGATATGGTTGACAATTTGTGCCGGCAATACGGTGTAGAAATGTACATTAACCTGGACCATTCGCCGTCGGTCGAAGCTGCCAAACGGGGCATAGATGCCGGCTTTGAGTTCATTCACATTGACATATCGCAGGCCAACCATGACGCCACTCGGGAAGAAATCATCGCCAAAACCAAAGAAGTTGTCGACTATGCGAAACTTACCGGCGCGTCGGTCGAGGCGGAAGAGCGTTACTTTTTCGGCTCATCCACGCTACACACAGAAACGATCGATTACGAAGAAGTCAAAAAATATAATTCAAAACCGGAAGAAATCGTTGATTTTGTCAACCAGACCGCAATAGACACCTGTGCAGTCCAGATCGGCAACCTCCACGGCAAATATCCGGTGCCCAAGATTCTCGATCTTGAACTGTTGCAGCGTATTCGCGACGCGGTTTCGTGCAACATAAGCTTGCATGGCGGCAGCGACACGCCTGGCCATTATTTTGTGAGCGCCGTGCAGATCGGCGTAACCAAAATCAACATCAATTCCGACATGCGCTTTGCCTACCGCCAGGCGCTCGAAAAGGTTTTGCAAGAATACCCGAATGAAATCTCAGTTGCCAAGCTTATTACGAAAGAAGTCGTACCGGCCGTCCAGTCGGTCGTGGAAAGTAAAATTGATGATTTTAACTCCACCGGCAAGGCCATAGTGGGGTAGAAAAGCATATGAGCTTAAGTATCGAGGATCTTGAGGCGATCAAAGCCATTGTGAGGGAAGTTGTCAGGGATGAATCGCAGCGCGCAGAGCGTCGCCAAGAATTTAAGCATAAGTCGGAACAGCCCGAGCCGGCGCCGCAACTCGAGGTCAAGCACACCGAGCGGCCGCAAGAAATCGTCGCGAATATTCGCCGAGCGTCGGCTGCGTAACTCCAGGCATTAAATGCTATACTAAATAGCACCATGAGCGGACAAATAAAAATTCTGACAATCGGCAAAGCGACGCAAGACGTCTACTTGCAAAGCGATGAGTTTGATCCGCACACCGAAGGCAAGGTCATTTATACGCATTTGCCGCTTGGCGCGAAACTGGAAGTTGACGGCGTAACGTTTGCGACCGGCGGCAATGCCACAAATGTCGCGGTGACGCTGGCACGCCAAGGCATTGATGCGTCATATATGTGGCCGCTTGGGTCTGAAGTTGCCTCCGAAATGGTTTTGCGCGATTTGGATGCCGAAGGTGTCAACACGACACATGTCGTGCGCAAAGATCGCTACCAAGCAGGCTACTCGACGATTCTCATCGCAACGAACGGCGAACGTACGATATTGAATCACCGTGGCATTTCGACGGATTCCCATGGAACGGATTTGGACTTCTCAGCTATCGAAAAAGCAGATTGGGTATACCCGACTTCGCTCGCAAACGGTGGGCTTGGACTGCAGAAAAAAATAGTCGATCATGCAGAAAAATCGGGAACAAAAGTGATGCTCAACCCCGCCGGGCCCGAACTTGCCGAGCCGGAAAAACTCAAAGCAGTGTTAAAAAGTGTCGACGTTCTTTGTATGAACAAAGAAGAGATGCAGGGGCTCGTTCATGGAAAAACGATAGAAGAGCTCGTTCGTCACGGCCTTGACCTCGTGCCGGTAGTAATTGTCAGTGACGGCCCGAACGGCGTTGCTGCCAGTGACGGCAAGACGATTGTGAAAGCTGGGATGTACGAGGACGTAAAAGTCGTCGATCGCACAGGTGCCGGTGATGCCTTTGCCTCAGGATTTCTCAGCCAGTGGACGCAAGGCAAGTCACTTGCCGATTGCATCGTGTTCGCGAGCGCGAACTCGACGTCCGTCGTCCAGTACATCGGGGCGAAGACCGGCATTTTACACAGAGGCGTTAAGCTGCATAACATGCCATTGGAGGAACACAATGTCTGAAGATACACAAAACACAAATACGCCGCTACACGTGCTGGCAGTCGGCGACATTATTACCGATGCTTTTATCAAGCTGTCCAAAGATTACGCTGAAGTTTATACCGACGACAAAGGCTACAAGCGAATTAGTTTCGAGCTCGGCGCGAAGCTGCCGTATGACAGCGCGGACATTGTCAAAGCAGTCGAATGCAGCCCGAACGCGGCCGTGTCGATGACTCGGCTCGGGCTGGATACGAGTTTAATGTCATGGCTCGGTGATGACGGCCCGGGCAATGATATGGTCAAATATCTTAAGGAGCAGGGCGTAGAGACGGACGAGCTTGTCGTTGAAAAGGGCAAAAAATCCAACTATCACTATGTCTTGCGCTACGGCGCTGACCGAACGAAGCTGCAACACTTTGAAGATTATTCGTATGAATGGAATGACCCGAACCACAAACCTGATTGGTTCTACCTGGGCGTACTCGGCGAAAAAACCTGGCCGCTGCACGAAGCCATGCTCGGCTACCTGGATAGAAATCCTGACATAAACCTGGCTTTTCAGCCTGGCATGTATCATTTGATGTGGGGTGCTGAAAAGTTGAAGGATTTCTATAAGCGGGCGGAGATTGTTATTATGAATCGCGAAGAAGCGGTGACGGTCGGCGGCGGTAACCATGACGACGTGCACGACCTCATCGACCATTTGCACGCGTTAGGTCCGAAAATCGTAGTGGTGACCGATGGCCCGGACGGTGCGTACGCCTCTGACGGCCAAAACAGTTTCAAAATGCCGCTGTACCCGGATCCGGTGCCGCCGCTTGAGCGTACGGGCGCCGGCGATGCATTCGCGTCGACGCTGATTGTTGCGCTGGCCAAAGGTTTAGGCCTCGAAGACGCACTCCGGTGGGCACCCATCAATTCCATGAGCGTCTGCCAAAAAATTGGCGCCCAGGCCGGCCTGTTGCACAAACATGAGCTAGAAGAATGGCTTAAAAAGGCCCCGGACTGGTATAAACCGGAACGATTTTAACCTACTCGCTCGCGACCAGTAGCTTGATATAATTGGAGCATGATTTATCGGTCGCTAATTATTATCCGTGGCAATTCAGCCTCCGGCAAGAGCACAGTTGCCAAGAAACTTCGCGAAGTTAGTGACCGCAAAATCGCCTATGTCGAACAAGACAACATCAGGCGCACCATTTTAAAAGAGAAAGAAACTGATGCTGGCGTTAATATCGCACTCATTGCGCAGGTTGTGGAGTTTGCATTGAGCCGCGATTATGATGTCATTTTAGAAGGCATGCTCAAGTTCAGACGCTACGGGGCTATGCTCAGAGATCTGATTAAAAAATGTCCGGAAAACTACACGCATTACTTTGACATTCCATTCGAAGAAACGCTCAAGCGGCACGTCACCAAGTCGATCGCCGGAGAGGTCAGTAAAGAAATGCTGCACGAGTGGTACGAGCCGCAAGACTTCGCTCACTTTGAAAGCGAGAAGATTATACCTGCACCATACTCAGTCGAGCAGTCCGTACAAATGATCGTCAAGAATGCTGGGCTTTAATTTGTCATCCCTCTGAGGTCTCGCGTTGGCATGGCGCTTGTGGTAAGATTTTAGGTAATATGACGAGGGTACTGTCGGAATTATTGGGCGCACGGGAGCCGGCGTTTCGGCTGGGGCTTCGGCAGCTTGAGCAAGCAGGCGGGAGCCCAAGCGCGGACATTCGATTGAGCAGCGAAATCGAGCAAGCCGCACGTGATTGCGTGCGCGACCTCGGCCTTGACGCGCGTGACACGACCGGGCCGGAGCTGTACAACGCGTTGCTCGGGCGGGCAAAACAGGATGACAAGATCGTGCGTGAATTACTCGGTGCAGGCGCGGACAATAATGATTTGACTCTGCGCGTACGGCGGTTGGTGAGCACGCTTGACATTTCCAAAAAAGCTTTCGCGCTGAAAAGCAGCGTGGCCAAGCGCCTGCTCCAAAAAAATCCGCCGAAAAAAGCCATGAAGCAACTTGGCTACCGCTCGATTGATTCGATGTTGAAACACGAACCGGTGGCGCAACTCTACGCCGCGGCCGCGATCGCCGATGCGCCGGCCTGGCACAAGCAGTTGCTGGCAAGCTACAAACAGTTGAAACCGACGGATTTTGAAGCACGCGACGTCGCCATTCTCGCACCCGCAAGCAAGCGCTGGGAAAAACTCGGCGCGGATTACGTGTCGGAGATTAAGCATAACATTTTGAGTTTCAAAGAACTCGGCTCGGTCGTGCTGTTGCCGCTGCCGGCTGAAGCGGTTGAAGGTGCGGCACTGGCCGTTTTGCTCCTCAGTCTGCACGCCATCAGCGACATTCGCATAACGAGCGCGTACCTCAAATTACACCAGGTTCGTCCCGATTTCGGTGCGATTTTGGCCAAAGCGGCCCGCGACGAGCCGTACACGCGGGCCAGTTTGTTGGGCGAGCGTTTGCCGTGGAAGCTCATTCATCGCTATTTTGCGCGCACGCCAGAGGCGTACAACCCGGAATTGTTCGAGCCGCATGTTCAGCCCGAAGATCTCGCGTGGGAGCCGGCTGAAAACGTGCTGGCCAAACTGCACGACCGCCTTGAATTTTGGAAAAACAGCGCCTACCTTGCTTTGCTTGACAACAGCACACCGATTTCGCTCAACCTCACTGACGCCGTGCTCAATTTTTGCAACCATTTGCCGTACGAGCAACGCATCGTGCATTATTTTCGCGACCACCTCTGGCACGAGCTGATGTTACGCTATTTGCATCAGGAAAATTTAGAGCATGTTGTACACGAGCAGCTCGGGCACGAGCTTGTCGATGAGCGTGAGCTGACGTAGAATAAAAGCACAAGCAAGAAACGAAAAACAGGAAATTACTTAAATTATGATGCCGACCGAATCCCAAACCCAGCCGCTCAAATATTCAATTTGTGTTTCCGGCGCAGCGGCTGGCGAAACGCTTAAATCATCTTCAAAATTGGCCGAAACGATGGGTACTGCCATCGCCAAAAGCGGGCACATTATTACGACTGGCGCAACAGTCGGCTTGCCGTACGCCGCGGCGCGTGGCGCCAAAAATGCCGGCGGCATGAGCATCGGCTTTTCACCAGCCGAAAGTCTGCGCGAGCATTTGCGCAAATACCGTTTGCCGCACGATTGCTACGATTTTATCAACTTCACAGGCTTGCACTACGTCGGCCGCGACTTGTATTTGGTGCAATCGAGTGACGCGATCATCACGGTCGGCGGCCGCATTGGCTCATTGAATGAATTCACCGATGCACTCGAGGCACGCAAGCCGTGCGGCGTTTTGCTTGGCAGCGGCGGCGCAGCCGACATGGTTCGAAAACTCGTTGAGCTATTGGAGCCCGAATTTGGCGAACTCGTAACCTACGACGATAATCCCGAACGACTGGTGGAGCGCATCATAAAAGTGCTCGACAAAAAATACGCCGACATTCACGACCAACTCGCCAACCACGATCAAACCTGGTTCCTCAAAACCGATAAGCCGTTGCCCCGTGCGGGCTAGTTGAGCAGCGGTAGCGTATAATTAAGATATAATGAACGCCATTCTGCTTACACTTGTCGCTGCCACTGTATACGCTGGATTTGCGATCTTCGCCCGACTTGCGGGTGACAATGTTAACAGTTGGCTCGCCTCGATCTTGTATAACGGCATCGGAACGGTAGTGCCGCTGGTCGTTTATCTTGCTTTAAATGCTAAAGGTAAAACGAGTATGCGTGGCGTAGTATTTGCAAGCCTCGCCGGTGTTTGTATAATGCTGTTTTCCGTCTTGCTAGCGCGAATATTTACGCGTGGCGGCAATCTAGGGTACGTCATACCAACTGTTTATGGAGGCGCGATTTTGCTGAGTACGATATATGGCTGGCTGTTTTTGAAGGACAAGGTCGGCGGCCTACAGCTGGTCGGGCTCGTTTTGCTTACTGCAGGCATCGTCCTGCAGGTTGTTGCCAAAGTGCGCACGGCCTAGGTAAGCGTTTCATTTGCTACAATAAATTCGTGACGAAATTTCAACTCAAAAGCGATTTTGCGCCGACGGGAGACCAGCCGGCGGCGATTGCGCAGTTGATTAAAGGGCTGCATGATGGTCTGCGCGATCAGACGCTGCTCGGTGTGACGGGCAGCGGAAAAACATTTTCCATGGCGAACGTGATTCAGGATTTGCAGAAGCCGACGCTGATTTTGAGTCATAACAAAACGCTGGCGGCGCAGCTGTACGGCGAATTCAAAAAGTTTTTTCCGGACAATGCGGTACATTATTTCGTCAGTTATTTTGATTATTATCAGCCGGAGGCGTACATTCCGCGCAGCGACACGTATATCGAGAAAGACTCGGCGATCAATGAAGAGATTGACCGGTTGCGCCACGCGGCGACGGATTCGCTGCTCAGCCGTAAGGACGTGATAATCGTGGCGAGCGTCAGCTGCATTTACGGCATCGGTTCGGTCGAAGATTATGACGGTTTGTCTATTGAAGTCAAAGTCGGCGAACGGCGCGTTCGCGACAAGTTTTTGCGCCAGCTTACCGACATTCAATATCAGCGGAACGACATTGACTTTCACCGTTCGACATTCCGCGTTCGCGGCGACGTGGTTGACGTGTTTCCGGCCGGCGAAGAGGTGGCCTACCGGATTGAGTTTTTCGGCGACGATATCGAACGTATCACGAAGGTTGATCCGCTTACCGGCGAAATTCTGGCCAAACTCAATTCAGTCAAAATTTTTCCAGGCAGCCATTACGTCACGCCGTTCGACAAGCTGAAACTTGCCATGGTAAAAATTGAAGAAGAATTGCAGCAGCGGCTGGCGCAATTCAAGCGCGAAGGCAAATTACTGGAGGCGCAACGGCTCGGCCAGCGAACGCGCTTTGACTTGGAGATGCTCGAAGAAACCGGCTTCGTGAAGGGCATTGAAAACTACAGCCGGTATTTAACAAATCGAGAGCCTGGCGAGCAGCCAGCGACATTGCTCGACTATTTTCCGGATGATTTTATGATGTTCATCGACGAAAGTCACATGACGATTCCGCAGGTGCGCGGCATGTACAACGGCGACCGCGCGCGCAAAGAAGTGCTGGTGGAGCATGGCTTTCGCCTGCCGTCAGCTTTGGATAATCGGCCGTTGACATTTACCGAATTTGAAAAACATGTCAATAAAGTTGTGTATGTCTCGGCCACGCCTGCGCAGTACGAGTTGTCGCGTTCGCCCGAGCTGGCGCAGCAGGTCATTCGCCCGACCGGTTTGCTCGATCCGCCAATTGAAGTCCGGCCGATCGACGGCCAAATCGACGACCTCATCGCGGAAATTCGCACAACAATCGACAAGCATCAGCGCGTGCTCGTGACAACTTTGACAAAGCGCATGGCCGAAGAACTCACCGAATATTTGAAAGAAGTTAATTTGAAGGTTGCATACTTGCACAGCGATGTAGACACGCTCGATCGCACCGACATTTTGCGTGATTTGCGGCTCGGCACGTACGACGTTTTGGTTGGCATTAATTTGCTGCGCGAGGGTTTGGATTTGCCGGAAGTTTCGCTCGTTGCAATTCTCGATGCGGACAAAGAAGGATTTTTAAGAAGCGAGCAAGCCCTAATTCAAACTGTCGGCCGCGCCGCCCGTCACATTGAGGGCCACGTCATTATGTACGCCGACCGTGTCACCGATTCGATGCGAAAAACCATGGACGAAACCACGCGCCGCCGCAAAATTCAGGAAGCTTACAATACGGAACACGGCATCACGGCAACTGGCATCAGCAAGTCGATTGAAAAAGGTTTGCGTCCCGACTTGCCTGAAGAAGCCAAAAGAGCCAAGCTCGACCTCAAGAAAATTCCGAAAGACGAATACGGCCGCATCATCGGGGATCTGACGAGCCAAATGGATCTCGCGAGCGCCAACCTGGAATTTGAAAAAGCTGCCGAACTCCGCGACATCATCACGGATATAAAAAAGAAATTGTAAACAACCCCGGCCTAAAGTCCGGGGCTTTCCAACAGAGCTGCATGCTTGATGCTACTGGTTCTGAATGTAGGCTTTGATGCGAGCCTCAGTCACACGACCCACCGATTCTGCGAAATAGCCATCGGCCCACAGGCTGG
>DASXEX010000030.1:0-11953 GCA_036489905.1 Saccharimonadales bacterium (SeqCode) | reverse complement strand
CCAGCCTGTGGGCCGATGGCTATTTCGCAGAATCGGTGGGTCGTGTGACTGAGGCTCGCATCAAAGCCTACATTCAGAACCAGTAGCATCAAGCATGCAGCTCTGTTGGAAAGCCCCGGACTTTAGGCCGGGGTTGTTTACTTTCTCCGTCGGCTGACATGAGCGTAAAGGTGCCTTTGCCGCTTATGTAGCCTTCAGCCGTCATTTTCGCCTTGCAGAACTTTTTGGAGCGGCGTCTTGCAACCTTTGGCTATGTGGACTACTGCTAGATCCTGCGAGCTGTCGCCGTCAAAAGTATAGACATCACACTCGACGCCTGCCTTGACATGAAGAGTTTCTACGAAGCTGACCCGTTTATCTTGCCCACAGAATTCAAATTTTGATAATTTTTGCACGGCCTTTCTCATCCTTTGAACAAGTCAATCGTCAGCGCTGCTGTCCAAGAGAACTCGTGGGCGCCGAGCGGGTCGCCGGTTTCGGGGTTGTAGTATTCGCTGAAACCGTGCTTTTGGGCGAGCTCGAGCGTGCTTTCGGTGAGGGCGGCGGCGTGGTCTTTGAAACCGTAGCGTCTGAGTCCGTCGATAATCAGCCAGTTGGTGTTGAACCACGTCGGGCCTTGCCAGTAGCGGATCGGGTCGAACCACGGCGAATTGCAGGGAACGCTTGGCACGGGATATGCCGGGCCGAAAATATGTTCGTTTTCGAGCAGGCGCACAAGCAATTTAGCGTGCTCATCGCTGATGCAGCCGGCGTACAGCGGCAAAAGCGCCGCAACGGACGGTACCTTCAAAAGTTTATGTGTCACGAAATCGCGTGAATAATATTGTTCGGTATATGGATCCCACAGCTCTTCAAAAGTTTTTTTAGTGAGCTCCATATTTTTAATAAGTTCCGGTGGCACGTCTTCACGCAAGGTTTTGGCGATGGCCTGCAAGTGATCGTTGGCGCGGATCAGGACAGAGTTGAATGTCAAATCTTCGACGGTAAACAGCGAATGGTCAAGAATTTTATTGCTGTCGTATTCTTTGCGCAGCAAGCGGCGCTGCACGTCGTAGAGCGCGAGTGCGTCGACATTTGTCGGCCGCTGGTTGGCCGGCACATAATGCGTGTCGCGACGGAGCCGGCCGATAATAAATTCTAGTTTTGTCTTCTGAAGCACGCGAATCCACCACGGCAGCAAGTGGTCGTGCATCATGTCCATCCACGGCGGCGTGTTGTCGAGGCCAGTTTCCCACGGGTGAATTTGGAGCACCAAACCCTCGCCGTGCGGGTCGCGCTCGCGGTACAGCCATTGGTGGTAAGCCAGCAAGTTTTGCCAAACCTGGCGATACCAACTGCGGCGTTCATGCAGCGGCAGCTTCTCGCCGATGCGCACAATCGCTTCGGCCAACAGCGGCGGCTGCGTGATGCCGCTCGTGCTTACGTCATCCGGCGACAGCGGACTCACCCAACTATTCCAAATGCCGTGGTGCATCCGTTGCTTTTTGCCGGGCGTAAAAATAATATGCGGCACCATGCCGTTCGTCCACTGCCCACGCAGCAAACTCATAATTTCCATCTTCGCGCGCTCCACATCATAATGCCGCTGCCCGATCGCGATAAAACAACTATCCCATAACCACTGGTGCGGATACAGCCCGTGCGCCGGAATCGTATACAACCCGCGGTCGTTCTTGGTCAACACCGCTTTGGCCTGTTCAACCAAATCCGGTTTTTCAGTTCCATCCGGCGAATCGCTCATGCTTGCTAGTATAGCGCAACCGACGGTTTATAATAAAAGGCACGGCAGGGAAGTAGACAAATATCCAGAGCAATCACCGTATTCACCGCTACCAAAGGCAAGCCGCTACTAGAGTTCCTTGCTCGGCTTGAGCGTTTACCGGTAGTTGGTGAAGTTGAGCGGGAAATCGAAATCCTGGGCTTTGATCAGCTGCATGACTTTTTGCAGATCGTCTTTGCTGGCGCTGGTTGCGCGCACGGCGTCGCCCTGGATTTGGGTTTTAACCTTTGAGAAATCATCACGGATGAGCTTGGTGATTTGTTTGGCTTTGTCTTGGTCGATGCCTTGTTTGAACGGAACTTCTTTGGTTGTTTTGAGATTTGCCACGATCGATTCTTTTGAAACGTCTAAAGCTTTCTGGCTCTGGCCGCGAGCCGCGAGCTTTTTGCGGATAATGTCCAGAATCGTGTCAATCTGCCAGTCGCCGCTGCCGGTAATTTTCAAGCCGGTTTTGTCAGCGTTGAGCCATTCGACGGCTGCCGGCGTGCCTTTGAAATCATATCGGCTTTGCAGTTCGCGCTGCACCTGATCGAAGACATTATTCATCTCCGCCTTGTCATATTCGCTCACGATATCGAATGAAAAATTAGCCATACCTATATTATACTAAAGCACAGAGGATACGGTAAGTTTGCTTGCCGTATCCGAGTACTTGTAAGTATATCTTTTGATATACTATCGACAATGGAATACCAAAATCAACAGATTGCTGAAGTTGCAGAGGCGCTGAAGAAACGGTTTGCCGAGCTTGAAAACAAAGCCGATGTTTTGAAGGCGGTTGAGTTGAAGGCATTGTATGCGGAGATTCCGACGCTGCCGGCAGAGCAGCGGGCTGGGTTCGGCAAGGAAATTAACAAGCTTAAAAGCGAGCTTGAGCAAATGGCTGGGGCGTCAGGCGAGCAAGCTGAAACTTTGCCGCCGATTGACGTCACAGCGCCGTTCGATATAAATGTGCCGGCCGACAAACGACCGCGGCTTTTGACCAGCGAAAATGGTAGCAAACATCCGCTTATGACCGAACTCGAAATCGTGCTCGATATTTTCTATCGCATGGGTTTCACAGCGGTCGAGTCGCGCGAAATCGATGACGACTGGCACATGTTCAGCAGCCTGAATTTCCCCGAAGGCCACCCGGCTCGCGACGATTACGACACATTCATGACGGTCGAGAAGGATAAGAACGGCAAGCAATTCATCGCGCCAGCGCACACATCGACCATGCAAAACCGCGTACTGCAAAAGTACAAGAGTGATCTGGAACAAGGCAAGCCAATCG
Organism: Saccharimonadales bacterium (SeqCode); assembly: GCA_036489905.1. GTDB lineage: Bacteria > Patescibacteriota > Saccharimonadia > Saccharimonadales > UBA4665 > JAICLK01. The sequence continues at coordinate 8,897 of DASXEX010000030.1, read as the reverse complement.
CGTGTGTTATTCCCGGCCGCTGTTTCCGCAACGAAGACATGGACGCCCGCCATGAGCACACGTTCTATCAGCTGGAAGGTGTGTACGTGGGCAAGGACATTCATGCAGGCAACCTCATGGCGACGCTCAAGACCTTTTTGGAAGAGTATTTTCAGAAATCGGTCGAAGTTAAAACCCAGCCGTTCTATTTTCCGTTCACCGAGCCGTCGTTCGAGTTCGTACTGACGTGCCCGTTCTGCGATAAAAAAGGCTGTAAAGTTTGCAGCTACACCGGCTGGATCGAGTGGCTCGGCTGCGGCATGATGCACCCGAACGTACTAAGAATGGCCGGTATCGACCCGAATAAACACACTGGCTTTGCTTTCGGCGGCGGCATCGAGCGCCTGGTTATGCTGAAATACAACATCGAAGACATTCGCCACTTCGAATCCGCCAACCTAAATTTCTTGAGGCAATTTGTATGACGACGCAACAGAAAATCTTGGATTTTATGAGCCAACATACCGAGTGTGTGCTCGTAACCACCGGCGAAGATGGTTCGCCGCAGGCGGCCACCGTCGGCTTTTCGGAAACGTTGCACTTGGAGCTGACAATTGGCACGACAAAAAGCTCACGCAAGTATCAGAATATAATGCGAGACCCGCGCGTTGCAGTGGTTGTTGGCTTTGAAGGCAACGCCACGGTCCAATACGAAGGCACTGCCCGTGAGCTCACGGGTGATGAGCTGGCCGAACGGCAAAAATTGCACTTCCAGAAGATTCCCGGCGCGCAACGCTTTAATGGGGAATCGGACCAAACGTATCTATCGATTTCGCCAACCTGGGTCCGCTACACAAACTATACGCAGCCCAAACCCGTTGAAGAGTTGAGGCAATTCGCATGAAGCAAGTCGATAAAATTTCCGTCGCCGAACTAAAAGAAATCGCAGAGATGATGTACGGCGATCTGGTCAAAGCCGATGTCGACGTGGAGCGTAAAGTCGTGATTGTGGACATGGAAATGCACGCTGACGGCGAAGCGGAGTTGCTGCAAAGCGGTTCCGCGCAAGCGGATTTGTGGGGAGTTAACTTGTATCCGGCTAAGTTTGGCACGGATGATTTTGTAGAATTTGACTCCATGATTAACCTAAAACCGCACCAGAATAACATGACGCGCGGCGTGGAAGACGCAAAAATCCAGGAGAAAATCCGGGCGATAATTTCTGGAGTAGTCCATGAATAGCTACCAAGTAGATCTCGCTAAGTGGCGAAAATTAACTATTTTTGAGCAGATGGGCAATATAGGCTCCGAGGTTGGCAGGGCGTATAGTGCGTATCGCCGCGACAACAGCGCAGACTTTTTGGGGGCGTATTCGCGCGGTCTTGATTTGTTTGATGCCACGGCTAAAGTGTGGGCTCTTAAAAGAGACGTTGCACGTACACGCGAAATCTTGCGCGCCCGCGATCAGTTTGTGCAGGCTATGGTTACTGGCGAAGCCGACGAGGCGCTCGAAAATTATTTTATGCAGTTTGCGATGGCGGCGAGGTTGCAACGATGAAATACAACATCGAAGACATCCGCCACTTCGAATCCGCCAACCTAAATTTCTTGAGGCAATTTGTATGAGCGGACAACCAATCACGTACGCTTTCATCGACAGTCAAAATTTAAATCTCGGCGTGCGTTCGCTCGGCTGGAAAATCGATTATCGAAAGTTTCGGTTATACCTAAAGAACAAATATAACGTCACCGAAGCCTATATGTTTATCGGGCGCGTCGCGGACAATCAGAAGCTTTACACGGCGCTGCAAAAAGCCGGCTTTATCCTGATTTTCAAGCCAACGGTGCGCTATATCGAAAACGGTTGTGAGACAGTCAAGGGCAATGTCGATGCCGAGCTTGTCCTGTATGCCGCCGCGAAACTCTTCGATCGATACGATAAAGCTTTGATTGTCAGCGGCGACGGTGATTTCCACTGCTTGATCGAATACCTCATCGAGCACGACAAATTGGCTCACGTTATGACGCCGAACCGCCAATACTCGAAACTGCTGCGGAAGTTTGTGCAATATATTGTCCGGCTTGATGCGCTGCGTCCGAAACTGGCGTACACGAGCCATAAAAAGAGCCAACCCAAGCGGTCGGTCGAAACCTTAGGCCGGGCTGGCAAAACGTCCAGGAGTAGCGGTCGGTCGAAACCTTAGGCCTGCCTGAACATGGTGATACTTTATGATGATAGCAGAAAACAATATAATGATCAAGATGAGAGGCGCAGCAAACCACAACATCGAAGACATTCGCCACTTCGAATCCGCCAACCTAAATTTCTTGAGGCAATTTGTATGAGTAAACCGTTTGATGAATGGAATACTGTCAAAAAGCGGCTTGAGGCACGTGGGCAGGCTCCGTTTTTCAAAGAACGGGAAGTGTGGTTTGCGGCGGTCGGCGTGAACGTCGGACACGAAGAAGATGGCAAAAACGACAATTATGAACGGCCGGTGCTTATCCTGAAGAAGTTCAATAGGAATTTGTTTTTCGGCGTTGCTTTTTCCAGCATTTTCAAGCCGGAGAATGACTTTTATCATACCGTGTTAGTGAAGGGTAAGGCTTCGTCCGTCATTCTTTCTCAGGCAAAAGCCTATTCTGCAAAGCGGCTCTGGCGCCGAATGGACATTCTCGATAAAGCCGAGTTTGAGGTGGTAAAGCTGCTGGCGGCTCGGACGCTTTTCGGGTCTGAAATAATAAAAACGGATCTTGGCGAACCAAGATCCTCGGGGCCCGAAGGCATTTACAGCAATAGTGTAGCAAACCGCGACCGGATTGTCAACGCAAAGAGCTTGCCAGATAGATATAAAAAGGCCAGGACTAGCGGTCGGTCGAAACCTTAGGCATCCCTGGTCATGGTGATAGAATTATGATAACAACCAGCAACCAATATGCTAACTGGAAAGGCAGGCAATCAATGAACCACAACATCGAAGACACCCGCCACTTCGAATCCGCCAACCTAAATTTCTTGAGGCAACTTGTATGAGTGATTTGGCTGAGTTGCAAAAGCGGGCGCTTGAGATTCGGCGGCGATATGACGACTTGAACCGCAAAGATGGTCAGGCGCAATGGGGGCCGAAAGATTATGCGATGGGATTCGTGGGCGACGTTGGTGATCTCATGAAGATTGTCATGGCCAAGGAAAACATGCGTCGTATGGACAGCGTGGATGTGAAGCTCAAACACGAACTTGCCGATTGCCTGTGGTCGTTGCTGGTGCTCGCCAGCCATTACGGCACAGGTCTAGAGGATGAATTCTGCAGAACCATGGACGAACTTGACGTAAGAATTAACAAGGCAATGACATGACGCAAAAAGGAACAGTAAAACCAGGCAAACTCGAAGACAATCCGCTGTGGCGCGAAGCGAGCGATTTGGCGGAGTATATGTATAGCAGGTTGGTTTTATTTCCACCTGACGAAAAATGGGATACGGTTCGCAAGATTCGTTCGTCGGCAAATGATTTGATGTTCGATGTCGGCCAGGCCGTCTCTAATACAATTCCGATTGGCGCCGAATATGAATGGGGTAATGCCAGCAAACACTTGGGCGGACTCAAGACTATGTACCGCTTTGCGTGTCGTCAGGGTTTTCTAGAGCTAGAACCAAAGATAATGGTGCGTCTCGACAAACTTGTGGAGCAAATCCAGTCAGAAATTGCAAATGCTGCTGAGAAAACTAAGCTTAACGAAGAACATCAGCTCAACCTTTGGCGCGAGCAATACAGATTGTGGCGCGAGATGTATGTCGACGATTTTCATAAACCTGCAGGGCATCATCATGAAGGTTAGCGTAAACAGTATTAAATTTATGAATCAACGCTATGGTTGCGCGGGTGATCCGGCGCCGGATGGTGTGGAGAAATTGGCCGAGAAAATTGGCGCGCAGCTGGGGGCGATTGAGGAAATTATTGATATTGGATCGAAGTACGAGGACATTCTAGTCGTTAAAGTTGTGTCGTGCGTGCAGCATCCGAACGCCGATCGGCTGCATGTCTGCAAAGTTGATGATGGCGGTAAAGCGCAGAATGTCGAGCGTGACGAAAACGGCCATGTGCAAGTTGTGTGCGGCGCGCCGAACGTGCACGAAGGCATGCTAGCCGCTTGGTTGCCGCCGGGTTCAACCGTGCCAAGTACCGTTGACAAAGATCCGTTCGTGCTTGAGGCTCGCGAAATTCGCGGCGAGAAAAGCAACGGCATGATGGCAAGTCCGAAAGAACTCGGCATCGGCGATAGCCATGAGGGAATTTTGGAAATAGATAAAGACGTAGCGCCGGGCAGCTCGTTTGCTGAAACGTACGAACTCGCTGGCGATAAAGTGCTTGATATCGAAAACAAAATGTTCACGCACCGGCCGGACTGTTTCGGCATGATGGGCGTCGCCCGCGAAATCGCCGGCATTCAAAACCAACCCTTCAAAAGTCCGGATTGGTACCGATTGGACGCGGATTTACCAGAAGAATTTTATGACGACGAGAATGATAGCAAGTTATTGCTTATCACACACAACGAAATTCCTGAACTTGTCCCGCGCTTTACGGCAATCACTATGCGTGATGTCAAAGTCGGCCCGAGCCCGGTTCGGCTGCAAGTTGAATTGGCCAAAGTCGGTTTGCGCCCGATTAACAACATCGTCGATTACACAAATTATTTCATGCTGCTGACCGGCCAGCCGCTGCACGCTTACGATTATGACAAACTCAGAGCGCTGGATTATGAACGAAATCCAATAATGGAAAAGCTGGAGCCGGAAACTGAAACGAAGGCAAGGAACCGACTACCCGAATTAGTTGTTCGTCATCCAAAGCCGGGCGAGAAAATCAAACTCCTGAACGGCAAAGAAATCGAGCCGCGGCCAGAAGCGATTATGATAGCCAGCAGAACGAAACTTATCGGTATCGGCGGCGTGATGGGCGGCAGCGAAACCGAAGTCGACGAAAATACCAAAAACATCATCATCGAATGCGCGACGTTCGACATGTATTCGATCCGCCGCACGAGCATGGCGCACGGGTTGTTTACTGACGCCGTGACACGTTTCAATAAAGGTCAATCGCCGCTGCAAAACCGGCCGGTTATTCTGAAAATCGCCGGTGAGATTTCTCAGTTTGCTGGCGGAAAAATTGCGGGCGTCGTCGATCGGGACGAACAGGTCAAGGAAATGCTGGAGCGCGGCTCGGTGCATCCGCCGGTAAATGTCACGCCGGAATTTGTTAATGTGCGGCTTGGGCTTAAACTTTCGGCTGATGAAATTGTGCAGCTACTCAAAAATGTAGAATTTGACGTACAGCAAAACGGCGAAGGCTTGGTTGTAAAAGCGCCGTTTTGGCGGACGGACATTGAAGTTCCGGAAGATGTTGTCGAGGAAGTCGGCCGATTGTACGGCTATGATAAACTGCCGCTGGAATTGCCAAAGCGTGACATTACGCCGGCTCCGAAAGACCAAATGCTCGAATTGAAGAGTAAAATCCGAGACACGTTGAGCAAAGCCGGCGCCAACGAAGTGTTGACCTACAGCTTCGTCCACGGCAATTTGCTGGATAAAGTCGGGCAGGACAAAAACCAAGCGTTCCAAATCGCCAACGCGCTCAGCCCCGATCTGCAATATTACCGTCTGAGCCTCGTGCCCGGTTTGCTCGACAAAATCCATCAAAATATCAAAGCCGGCCACGACGAATTCGCGCTGTTCGAAATCGGCAAAGCTCACGTCTTAAACGAACCCGATCCGGTCGAGCCGGACATTCCAAAAGAAGTCAACGCACTGGGTTTTGTATTTGCCGCTGATGGAAAAGTCGCCAGGCAGAAATATTCGGGCGCAGCCTATTACGAAGCAGTTCGATATCTAATGAACGTGCTGGAGAAGTTCCAAATTTCCGGAGCCGTGGATATTGAACCGCTGATCGGCGCCGACTTGTATAACAATCCGTGGGTCGAGCAGATGGTTGCGCCGTTCGAGCGAGGTCGAAGCGCCGTGCTACGTGATAAAGTTGGTGTTTTGCCTGGCACAAAAGGCCTGATTTTGGGTATCGTGGGTGAGTTTGAGAGCTCTGTCCGCAAAGCCTTGAAGCTGCCAGAATTTGCCGCGGGCTTTGAACTTGACCCATTGCTTTTCAGTCACGCCCAACAGACGAGCTACGTAGCTTTGCCACGATTTCCAAAAATTGCCCAGGACATTACGCTGAAAGTGCCGGCTGGCATGAACTACGCCGAATTGTACGAGTTTGTTGATAAAAAAATCGGCGCCAAGGCAATTGACGAGACGCACATCCAACTTGATCCGCTCGACGTGTTTCAGCGGTCGGATGACAGCGTGCACAAGCAAGTAACGTTTCGATTTACAACCGCTAGCTACCAGCGCACGCTCACCGACGCCGAAGTCGCGAAAATCCTGGACGAAGTTGCAGCCGCGGCCAAAGAAAAATTTGGAGTCGAAAGGATTTAGGCAGCTCGGTTCACCCTGCGTGTTTCAGTTAGAATCATTCACCTAAGCAGCTAATTGCTATACGTCCGGCGATGTGTTATAATACACTTCATGAGACCAAGCGTGGTGGCCTTGCGGGCCGAATTGTTTGAATTGAGTGTGCGTCTGTGCGCTGTTGCGTGTGCCATTTTAGGGAGCAGTCTCATCGTCAACTACTATCAAAGCGGGGTGACAAATCCGCCACACCAGGTGGTACAGGTTTTCTATATGACTCCGGAAACACAGCCCGGCAAGTAGCGGCTCTTTCATAAATTGCGGCAATGTTTATTATAAAGATTGAACCTTTAACAGAGGGAAAATGGTGACAGTCTTTAGCATTGGGCGCGTGAGCTTCGCTTTGCTATAGTAAAAGCTAATGCGAGAAATTTGGCGGATTGTCCGGTTTACCAAAAGTTTGTGGCGATATTACGTCGGTATTTCGGCGTTCACGATTTTGCTGTCGGTCATGAGCCAGCTGCAGCCGTTGTTCACCAAGGGTGCCATCGACCAGATTACCAAGTTGACTGGCGGCGGCCATGCGAACGTCAAACTGGTGGCAATCTTTGCAGTGTTGATTTTTCTAACCGATGTCGCCCAAACTTTCCTGAACAATATCGGCGGTTATCTGGGCGACCTCATGGCCATCAAACAGCAGAAAATTTTGAGCGAGCGTTATTACGAGCACGTTTTAAGTCTGCCGCAAGCGTATTTTGACACGGAGCTGACGGGCAAAATTATCAACCGCATGAATCGCGGCATTGGCCAGGTCAGCAACTTCATGCAGATGCTCAGCAACAACTTCTTGCAATTTATTTTCAGCACGATTTTTACGCTGATTATCGTGGCGTTTTACTCTTGGCAGGTTGCGCTGCTGCTGTTTTTACTTTACCCGATTTTTATCGTGCTGACGGCAAAAACAAGCGGCAGATGGCAAGCCTGGCAAAAAGAAATTAATGAAGAGCAGGATGTCGCGAGCGGACGCTTTGCCGAAGCAATCGGCCAGGTGCGCGTCGTAAAAAGTTTTTTGCAGGAAGCGCGCGAGCTGAATTTTTTCCGCCGCCGTTACGACGAGATTGTTACCACTACACGGCCACAGAGTCGCTTTTGGCACCAGCAGGACGTGTTTCGCCGCCTGATTCTTAACCTGATTTTTCTGGCCGTGTTCGCATTCATTTTCGTCGAAACCGCCCGCGGCCGCTATTCTATCGGCACGATGGTTTTGCTTATCCAATATGCTATGCTCATCCGCATTCCGATTTTTTCCATCAGCTTTTTGGTCGACCAAACCCAGCGCGCCGTGGCCAACACCAAAGATTATTTTGCAGTGATGGATGAAAAGCCGGAAATTATCGACCGGCCGGGAGCCCAGAAACTTGCTGTCGAAAAAGGCGAAATCGTTTTTGACCACGTACGTTTCGGCTACGACGAAGCGGGCTCGACACTGCGCGACATTCATTTTGCAATCGAGCCGGACACGAAAGTCGGGCTGGTCGGTGAAAGCGGCGAAGGCAAAACGACGATCAGTAATTTGCTGCTGCGGTTGTACGAAGTCGATACCGGCGAAATTCGCATCGACGGGCAAAATATTAACGACGTAACGCAAGCAAGTTTGCGGGCGAACATCGGCGTGGTGTTCCAGGAGCCGGCACTTTTTAGCGGCACAATTCGCGAAAACATCGCGTATGCGCAACCGCGAGCCAAAGAGACTGAAATTGTTGCGGCTGCTAAAGCTGCGAACGCCGATGAGTTTATCGCCAGATTTGAAAAAGGCTACGACACCGAAATCGGCGAGCGCGGCCTGAAACTCAGCGGCGGCCAAAAGCAGCGAATCGCCATCGCCCGCGCGCTGCTCAAAGACGCACCCGTTCTTATTCTTGACGAAGCGACTAGCAGCCTGGATAGCAAAAGCGAGCGTATGGTGCAGGAAGCGCTTGAGCGTTTAATGAAAGGCCGCACAACGCTCATTATCGCGCACCGCCTCAGCACGATCCAGAATGTCGATCAAATCATTACGCTGAAAAACGGCACGGTCGATGAGATCGGCACACCCGAACAACTTGCCAAGACCGAAGGCATCTACGCCACATTGCTCCAGCTTCAACAAACGCACACCGAGGCCACCAAAAAGCAGTTGCAAAAATACGAGATTGCCGGGTAGCCGGAGACCGCCCGCACTTATTCCCGGACTGGCGGGTCGTAGTGTGTGTAGCAGTAACACATTTTACGCTTCCGATGTGCCAGGAAGAGCTGCGGACGGTCCGGCTTTCGGCTCCGTATTAGCTCAAAATAAACAGTACCCGAAAGGTTTACTCTAATAGCTTAAGTTTCCTCTGAATTGCTTCTTGTAATTGAAGTGGGTTCAGACTGTCGTAAATGGATTGTAGCAAAGCTTTCTGCTCAGTACTAACTTT
>DASXEX010000029.1:0-10505 GCA_036489905.1 Saccharimonadales bacterium (SeqCode) | reverse complement strand
TGGGGGCCCAATTGACCATGGTAGCCATGGGCTTACATAACCTGAGGGCGACGATGCGAACCAGCTACCGGCGGGGTAAGAGTAAACAGAGGCGAGGAGACCCTGAACGTATGTTGGGTTGGATTATTGGGGGAGAAGTCTAATAAACAAGGGCAAGGGTGTGTGAGGAGTTACGGCTATCTTTGCAGCGCCTGCTTTCTGTCACGCGGCGTCAGTAGACTGGAGAGTAGGTTGATGTGTGATGTTTGTTGGCGCCAGCCGAGCTTTCGGGAACGTAAACCCAAAGGTACTGCCCTTGTTTTCCTGGCTGTTGAAAATTATAGCCCCGCCTTGTGCGACAACAACTTTCTGCGCCATAAAGAGGCCGAGTCCGGTGCCATCCGGCCGCGCTTTTTGCGCATTTTTGGCGCGGTAAAACTTCGTGAACAAATGATACCGCTCAGCTTTTGGCACACCAATGCCATCGTCAACCACGCGCAGCTCGATACTCTTTTCCGTTTCGATTAAGCTAACGTCGATGCTGCCGCCAGGCGGCGTGTAATAAATCGCGTTGTCGATAAAATTCATCACCACTTGGCGGATCTTGGTTTCATCAAGCTCAAGCACCGGAAAATGCGCGGGCTTGCGATAGGTAAGCGCGAGCTGGCGACCCTTGGCCGTCTCGATCAGCTGGTCGACTTCGTCTTGCACAATATCGGCCAGGTTAACCGGCGTCGGTTCAATCAAAAACTTGCCCGTCTTCAGCCGCGAAACGTTCAAAAGGTCGGCGATCAAATAAACCATCCGCTGCGAGCTGGTAAAGGCCTGGGTGAGCAGCTTCCGCTGCTGCGGCTTAACCTCCCCTGCATCGCCGTCCAACACCAAGCTGATATATCCCTTCACCGCCGTCAGCGGCGTCCTGAGCTGATGCGACGCCATGCTGATAAAATCATCTTTGGTTTCGTCCAAAAGCCGAAGCTTCTCGTTGGTCTTTCGTAGACGCAATAAAATTTTTTCATTTTCCGCCTGCAAGAGCTTGTTGTCGAGCGCCATACTTATTGCTTCACTCACACGACTCAGCAGCTCCTTATCACGTTTCGCATTTTCTTCGCGCCGCCCCATAACTAAAGTCCCGATGACTCCGCGACTACCAGCTAGCCTAGCTATATAAAAGTGGTCAAGATGCATCTGGCCGATAAAGGCCTCGAGCGCTCCCTGCTCTGCGCTCAACACTCGGGACACAACAGAAATATCGGTAGTAAGGAGTACACCTCGCGCCACCGACCAATTGTATGAGGTATCGGGCGCAAAACTCTTGATAAGCCGACTAACCTCGGGTCGATCGGCATCCGGCAACCAATCACACGCCCAAGCCGCTAATGTCTCGGCGGCATCCCTCCTTTGGGGCATACAGAAGATAGCTGCAAAAGCACAGGTTCCATAGTCGTTAACTATCGCATTAGTTATCTTCGTACACACCGCGTCCATGCTGTTATCGGATTGCAATACAACAAGGTCTACGGTGTTAAGCAACGACAAGGTTTTATTTACCTGCGCGAGCTCCAAATTTTGGCTGTACATTTCGCGAGTAATACGACGAAACTCACGAGGACTAAAGCGCGAAACCGTTCCTAATAAGCCATGCTGGTCTTTAGACTTTTTGTCTTCCATCGTTAAAACCTAAGGTTACAATTATCGCAACGATTGGGGCAGTTGCCCGGGTTGTAAATTGAAGCGCAGGTTACCAACCGCCTTTTTGGAGACTTCAACCGCAGCGTTTCCGAAAAATTCTTTGTAGCTTTGCACCAGGCTATCGATGGTTGCAGCGCCGTTGCCTGGCACAGTAACAGTACGGCTTTTGCGATTTACTATTAGACCGGGTATGGTGTCAGCCTGTAAATAAGCTACGGGACCGATGATCTTTTCCTGCTCAGTTATGATCCGTGTCGCCATTTCGCTGTAGATATTTTGTTCCATGTTATCCCTCGCTCAAAGGTTGCTCCGGAGACCCTAAGCCCAAGGAGACACCCATAGGTGGCGCCTTTTTATAGCCCGTCGGTGGCGCCAGGTGAACGATACCCCATGACAAGATAGCCATAACCGTTGAAAAGAGAAAATCGACCAGGTGCCCATTGAAATACGTATTATTGTTAATTACGTATGCAAACGAAGAGTCAGTCACATACATCAAGATAAAACCGACAATAATGATCATAATGGCCGCCTTATAACGGCCGCCAAGGTAGTTGCGCAGCAACGTCAAGGATACTACTGCAATGGTAATAATAATAACATCGCCGGTTGGGTACGCTAAATCCACTAAATGTTTGCTGATTGATCCGTGGTGCAAATCGATACCACCGGATGCTCCCACAATCACTAAGGCTGAACCACCCACTACTACCAGGGCAGCAAGAATGGAGGCCAGCAATTTGCCAAGTGACGTTGTATGCTTTTTAAACGAAAACCGCGCGCCGGCTGCCGATGTCAGCGCCAGCATGCCTGCAATCCAAAATGGCAATGCCGTCACATAACCCACATCCGCCCAGGAGGGATATGGTATCTGACTTATCTGACGAATAGTAGCATATGACCAATAGCACTGCCCCAGCCCCCAAGCTGCCAATCCCGCTGACAAAAAAAATATTGCTCGGCCAAGCTGGCTCTTTAAGCCACCCCAATGCGCCGAGTTAACAAATCCAAACAACGCACCCAACAAAGGAATAATTGCCAAAAATACCTGATACCAATAATTTGCGCTTGATGTTTTGAGTCCATGCAACGTGAGGATGTACCAGTACGTCGTCGACACAGCATATACAAGAACCAGGATTATCGCTCGCAATTTGGTATTCTTATAGCTTTTCATGCGCAGATGCTTATGATTTAATACTACAAGGTTGTGTGAAATATGCAAGCGTCTTTGGTTTAGGAGGATTGAGCTTCCTGCTGCAAAGCAGGCTTAGTGCCACCTTCCAAATTTCTGGATTTGGGCAAGTAATCATAGGCTGGCAGCTTTGGATGTAATTCATCTGATAATTGCATGGCGAACCACCTCAGCCTTTGCTGAACATCCGTAGTTTGCCGCATGACGCTTTGCGTAGCATTCGTAGCCTGTCGCATGATGAAATGTCCGAGTTTCTGCGCACCCTTGAAAAGCTTGCGAAAGCCTTTCTCCGTCCAACTTTCGTAGCCCATAACATTGTCGAATACCCTAACGCCCATTATGGCAGCCACGCCGAGCCAGAGCGACGGATTATCAACAAGTCTTGCGGCATTCTCATTGATTACCCCTAGGGTAGACAAAGGCAATGCATATGTTGCCATATAGGCACCTACGCCATATAGCAGCGCATCTTTTGGACCAAACTTATGAGCCTTGGCAACAAAAGCACCGCCGCTGGTTCCTGACTGAATGACAGCTGTAGCATGTCTTGCCTTGAGTACCTCTGGAGTTTCAACTTCTTCTTTCGTCGTCGCATGCTTTTTTTCCCTATTACTATAGGCCACGGGCAGCGTGAAGCCTAGCTCAACTAGCGCACTTGCACCCAAAAATGTGGCAATCGAGACCCCCTGCGGAAGACCGTGCCTTTCCACAAATGCCTGTGCAAAACCTGCTAGTGGCTCGCCGCCAAAGTTGAGGTACGGGAAGCTGCCAACTGCCGTGGCAACAAGCATCTTCAGGGCCCGGGTTCTGGTGGGGTTGCCTTCTGCAGTGTGCCGCCAGTCACGCACACCTTCTCCGGCCAGATGAAGAAAGGTTCGGTATGCTGACCAAGTGGCCACCATACCTTTGTAGCGCATCGCATCGAGTTCTGGTTGTGATGGCCTAACAAGTCCATCTACAGTAGGCGCTTCAATCGGGGCAGCAATTTCGGGCGCTGGGGAAGCACCGGCCAATTCCCCAAGTAGCACTGTAGGGTTAGCACCGAATAAAGTCGCAGGCGTCTCCGAGCCAAACCCTGCAGCAGACATGGGGCTACTTTTCCCTCTCAATATAATACGTTTTCGGTATCTCGAAACCGTTAAACCGTGACGCATACACGAGCGTATACGCGCCAGCCGCGCCGATGTAGAGCTTGTCGCCGACACTGACGTCCGACGGCAATTCATAGTCGGTGCCAAGTGTATCGCAAGCGTCGCAGGTCGGGCCAGTCAGCACAAAAGTTTTCTTGTAGCCCGCAGCCGACTTTTCAGTAGTGATAGGATACTTCCAGCCACTTATTTCGAGTGGTTCAATCAAACCCTGAAACGTTCCCACATCAATATAGAGCCAGTCGGTGCCGCTGCGATGTTCGCGGCCAATGACAGTCGTGGCCATGATACTGGCATTCGCCGACAAATAGCGACCCGGTTCGGCGAACAGGCGAATGTTGTCCGGAATATACTGGTCAATCGCTCTATTAACTGTATCCGCAACCTCAATGATCGACGGCGTGAAGTCCTCATAGTTTGCCGGAAAACCACCACCAATATCGACAAACTCGATGTTAATACCAACGCGCTCCAGACTTTTGATAACCCCAGCCACCGTTTTAAAAGCAGCTGTCCAAACTTTTCTATTCTCTGCCTGCGAACCGACGTGGAACGTCAAACCCTTCATCTGCAATCCAGCGTCTTTGGCCGCTGAGGCATAGGCAATCGCGTGCATCGGGTCGATACCAAATTTGCCGGACAGCGGAAATTTGCTACCGTAATCAGAAACTTTCAATCGAATGTACACGGTTGCGCCGGGCGCATGTTCCTGCAGCTTCTGCACCTCGGCGAGACTGTCAAATGCATAGTAGCGCACGCCACTTTTGTATGTTTCCGCTATATGACCTGGGATCTTGACCGGATTACTATAGACAAGGCGGTCCGCCGCAATACCCTGTTTTTGTAACTGCTTGAATTCACCAAGCGAGGCTATGTCAAAACCGTCGACGATGTCGTCGAGCGTGTCGATAATACGTGAGTCGCTATTGCTTTTAATAGCATAGTAGAGTCCCACCCGTGGCAATAATTTTTTAAATTGGTGCGCTTTCTCGACGATAATATTTAGGTCAGTCAATGCGTAAGGTGTCTTTAAAACACCAGCAGCGGCAATTTTCGCTAGCCACTCGTCTTGCTCCTGATCTTTCATAACTTCCCTAAATTATCCAGTGCATTCGCAACAAATGATAATAATGGTCTTATAATAAAACAGTGGGCACAATTTGTCAAGCACAATCTGATGTCTTGCTTACAAATTCGCTCCTCGGAACATACGTTTAAAGTATGCTGCCAAACCCACAATGTCCCATTGTGGGTTTGCTAAAATCATTGTAGGATTATTATATGGCGACAAAAATTGCAATCATCGAGGACGATCAGGCGATTTCGCAGATGTATCGATTTAAGTTCGAGGCCGACGGATATGAAGTCGAAACGGCCGAGAATGGGAAACTCGGGCTGGAACTCGCCGAGAAGATGCGACCAGACATTATTCTGCTCGACCTGATGATGCCCGAAATGAACGGCGACGAGGTGCTTGCCAAAATGCGCGCGGCCGCGTGGGGCAAAAACATCAAGGTCGTAGTGCTGACGAACATGGGCGAGCAGGAAATTCCGGACAGCGTCAAACAGCTCGGTGTCAGCCATGTCATCCTGAAAGCCGCCATGACACCGCGCCAGGTCGCCGAAATCGTTAAGCAAGAACTAGCAAAGTAACCGCAACTGCGCATGCTATAGTTGAACAGATGAAGGTTGCGTTGGTTGGCTTTGCGGTTGAAGGACGGGCGGCTTTTGAGTATTGGTCGAGGCTTGGTGCAAATATTACGGTTTGCGATCAGGACTTTCGCAAGAAAGTACCAGACGGAGCTGGCAGGCAGCTTGGTGAAAATTATCTGAAAAACCTTGACCACTTTGATGTCGTGTGGCGGACGGCCGGCATCAATCCACAAATTATTTTGGACGCAAATCCGGACATTGCTGATAAAATTACGACAACAATGAATGAGTTTTTGCGGGTTTGTCCAACCAAGCACGTTATCGGCGTGACCGGCACGAAGGGCAAAGGCACGACCTCCACGCTCATCGCCAAGATGCTCGAAGCTGCGGGCGAAGAAGTTTTTTTGGGCGGAAATATCGGCGTGTCGCCGTTTGATTTTTTACCGAAACTTACCGAGAATTCATGGGTAGTTTTGGAATTATCGAGCTTCCAGCTGGTGGATTTGAAGCGCAGCCCGGCAATTGCAGTTTGCCTGATGGTCGTGCCGGAACATTTGAACTGGCATGCCGACATGGATGAATATATTTTGGCGAAGGCCCAGCTTTTTGAGCATCAGACCGCAAGCGATACGGCGATTTACTACGCCAAAAGTGATGACTCGCGCAAGGTTGCGAGTTACAGCTCGGGCTTAAAAATTCCCTATTTTGCCGAACCGGGGGCACATGTCGAGAATGACACAATCATCATTGCCGGCGAGCGGGTCTGCGACACCGACGAGCTGAAACTGCTTGGCGAGCACAACTGGCAAAACGCCTGCGCTGCGCTGACGGCCGTGTGGCAGATCACGCAAAACAGCGAGGCGATTCGTTCGGCGCTTACAGCTTTTAGCGGGCTGCCGCATCGGCTGGAATTCGTCCGCGAAGTTGATGGCATCAAATATTATGACGATTCATTTGGTACCGGCCCGGAAACCGCTATCGTCGCTATCGAGGCATTCGAGCAGCCAAAGGTCGTTATTCTCGGCGGCTCGGACAAGGGCGTGAGGTTTGACCAGCTGGCCAAAACGATTGCCGGGCAAAATGTCAGGCAGGTCATACTTATCGGTGAAACTGCGCCAAAAATTGAAGCGGCATTGCGCCAAGCCGGTGTCAGCGCCATCACGTCTGGCGGTACAACCATGCCAGAGATGGTTGCGGCCGCAAAATCAGCTGCCCAACCCGGTGACGTCGTGTTGCTCTCGCCCGCCTGTGCCAGCTTCGATTTGTTCCAAAACTACAAAGACCGCGCCAATCAGTTCGAGCGCGCCGTGCAGGCGCTTTAATTCTTCAAGAAATTGTCGACTTGCCGCAATAACTTTACAGCTCCTTGAGGATGTCCTTGCATCAGACATAACATTACCGCGTGCCCGCAGTCGGGAATCTCAATACACTGTTTGCGCCCTTCCGGCACGGCTGTGTAAACCATATCGATTACTTCTTTCGGAATCGGGCTGTAGTAGTTGACGCCGTTAATCTCAACTTCACCGACCGAAGTGCCAACCGGTTTGCCATAGATGGCCGGATCAAGGCCGTCGTACTCGCCTTTTACCAGCAGTAGTTTACCTTTAAAATTTTTGAGTAGTGCAATCGTGTCGTTCTCGCGATAACTGTATGGCGTTCGCAGCACGCGGCTAAACTCCTCGCCAAAATGTTTGTCGTACGACTCGGCACTGTAAACACCCGGATAGAACAGCACAAGCTTATCGATCTCGTCCGAATGATCCTTTAGCAGCTTCAGCGCCGGCGTGCCGCCAAGACTGTAGGCGATGACTGTTTTCGGCCGGTCAGGATCGAGGTATTTGAAAAACGCTTTGGCTTCAATAATGTTGCGACCAAGGCTTGTTTGTTCGGGCGGCAGCACACCCGCCGGACTATGACCGGACATGCTGAAACTGAGCACGCTGTGGCCGCGGTCGCGAAGTCCGAGCGTGATTGGATCAGATTTCGTATAATCGGCGCGGGCACCGTGAATCGACAGAATTCGCGGCGCTTCGTGCTTGTCGTTGTAGACAATCCGGGCCTCAAGCCGGTAATCGCCAAAATCGTGCTCAAAGTAGGCAGCCCCGGCTGGAGCAGTCCAGGATTGGAGCTTTGCTTTTTGCCTCGGCTCAGCGTACAGATTCGGCTTCATGCGTCCTATTCCTTTCAGCACTCGTTGTAATTGCGCCACGACCGCTTGTTCGGGCTGGATAACTTTGGCGCGGCCGGCGGCCATGCGGTCGATGATTTTCTCAATCCAGTGATAATGTGTGCAGCCGAGCACGATGACATCGGCGTTTTGCTGGCAAATTTCATTGATTTGCGCTTCGATTTTCTGCTCGTTGATTTGACTGTCTTCAATCATGCGCGCCCACTGGCTGCAATCCGGCTCAAGCACTTTTAGGTCATTCGCATAGGTTTTTTTGAGCCAGACATAGCGCGGACTTTTGAGTGTTGCCGGCGTCGCGCAGACGGCAATTACCCCCGTTTTTGTCACAGCCGCGGCTGGTTTGACCATCGGCTCGATGCCGACGAGCGGCACCGTAATTATCTCGCGCAATTCGCTGATAATCGTCGTCGTAACCGTATTGCAGGCAATGACAATTACCTTGCAGTCCTGCTCAATCAGCTTTTGCAAAATCGGCTCGACAAACCCAAGCAGCTGCTCCGGCGTTTTGTCGCCGTACGGCACGTGCTCGCGGTCGTTCACGTACAACACTACTTCATTCGGCAAAGCTTTCTCAATCGCTTGCGCAATCGCCAGCCCCCCAGCTCCGGAATCAAACACGCCGATTTTCATTCTGATCCCCTTGATTGCTCATTAACCCATAGGGATAAGGGGCAGTTGACAAGTGAAGTACACGGAAACGGTAAGTCCATGTGCGGTAAAAGGGCGAGCTTTCATCTGGTAAATCCAGGTTAATTTTCCGGTTCGCCTGCAGCCCTGCCGCAGTTGTAAAAGGATCGCACTCAACATAACGCTGTACGTTACCGCTAACTTTGAGCCATTCGGCAGCCGTTTGGCTCATGTTGTCTGCCTCCTGGCGGCCAGGATGACATTTTCGAAGAGAGCGCAGACGGTTAGCGGGCCGACGCCACCTTTGGCTGGCGTGATGATTAGGTCGTCGCGTTCGTAAACATCGGGGGCAAGGTCGCCGACGGTTTTGCCGCCTTCACCCGCCACGCCGGCATCGACCACGACGGCGCCTTGCTTGATCATATCGGCGCGCAAGATCGCCGGGCTGCCAGTGGCGGTGATTATGACATCGGCTTGCAGCGCTTCGGCTTGCAAGTCTTTGATAGAACGAGTAGCCACGCTCACGTCGATACCCGAAGTTTTGAAAATCCGCTCCAGCGGCGCGCCGACGAGTTTGCCGCGACCGACGAGCAGCACTTTTTTCCCTGACAAATCAATATTATATCCGGCCAGCAGCCACAAAATCGCCATCGGTGTAGCCGGATCAAACTTCGCGTTTTTGCCGAGACCATCGACATCTTTTTCGGACGCAACCAAGCTCACAATCTCGTCCGTTTCTTCCGGCCGCTCCAGCGGCAATTGCACGATAATGCCGTGCACGCCCGCATCGCGATTCAACTTCTTTATTAGCGCTGGCGCCTCATCCTGCAAAACTTTATGGATGTCAACATCCACACCCAACTCCGCACCGTATTTTTTCTTCATCCGCACATAAACTTCGATAACCGGATGGTCAATCGTCAGAATAATCGCCAGCTTCGGCTGCACATGCTGCGCCTGCACCAAGCTCCGCACTTCGTGCAGCTGCCGCTCCTTAATAAAATCGGCCAATTCTTTGCCATTCAGTACTTTCATTAGTTTGTATTGTACCGCAAAACTTGCGTGAACAGAGGTATTTTGCTAAAATCTGCGAAGCAATCTCGTTGCTATGTTTTGGAATTTCCGG
The DNA here is from genome assembly GCA_036489905.1 of Saccharimonadales bacterium (SeqCode). Lineage (GTDB taxonomy): Bacteria > Patescibacteriota > Saccharimonadia > Saccharimonadales > UBA4665 > JAICLK01. Next base: position 897 of record DASXEX010000029.1, on the reverse strand, counting down.
AAAAGAGCAGCGAGCTTGGTTTTGCCGAAAGCAAAACTCGGCTTTGCCGACGAGCGACGAGAAAAGCCCTTCAGGGTTTGTCTCATTTTCGAGGGCCAGTAGCTCAGCTGGTTAGAGCACCTGCCTCTTAAGCAGGGTGTCGAGGGTTCAAGTCCCTCCTGGCCCTCCAAGCATAAGTGTTATGAAAGACTTTTTAAGCGAAATTTTATTTAGCTCTTGACATATTAATCCCGTATATATACAATAGATTATATGAAAACAGCAACTGTTAATTTTAAGACTGATAATGCTACTAAAGCTAAGGCTCAAGCCGTAGCAAAACAAATAGGCATACCTCTTAGCAACTTACTCAATGCCTATCTGTATGAGCTTGCTAATACAGGGAGTGTACATTTTACAGCTTCTGAACCGATGACCGAAAAAATGGAATTGCTTATTGAGGAAGCCGAAAAAGAAATTGCAGCCGGTGAAGTAAGTGGTCCATTTGAATCGCTTGAAGATATGTTTGAGCACTTAGACAACTTGTAATGGTAATCGAGACAACAAAGGCATTCGATAAACAGTATGCGAAGCTTAATCTAAAAGTTAAGACCTCTTTTAAAAGACGTGTGGAATTATTTAAAGTAAATCCATTTGATATCAGCCTGCGTAACCACGCTCTCAAAGGTAAATACTTGGGGTACAGAAGTATTGATGTTACAGGTGACGTGCGTGCACTATATACCACGCAAGGTGACACTATTATAATTTTCGGTTTCTTGGCTATGCACTTAACACCACTAAAATTCCTTGATACTTGAGAGAGGAGCCGGTTTTACCTCTAGCGCTTGCTGAACCAGTCTGTAGAAAAGCTGTCCTCTCGATTTAGACTTCCGTCGATTAAAGCGAAACGTGAAT